>JBKPLN010000712.1:0-8449 GCA_046731635.1 Pseudomonadota bacterium
GTCCTCTCCCAACACGCCCGGTTTGCGCGAGCTGCAACAGGCCAAAGTACTGGACGATCTCCTCGCCCGCGTGATCGAGGCGCGGGAGAGGGTGCGCACGCGTGCGGGTCTGAAGCCCGTGCTGCTCAAGATTGCGCCTGATCTCACGCTGGCCGAGCTTGACGATGTCGTCGGCGTTGCCCGGAAGCGGCGCGTTGACGGGATGATTGTCGGAAACACCACGATCTCGCGGTCCGGCTCGTTGCGTGCGCATGACACGGCGCGGGAGCACGGCGGCTTATCCGGCCGGCCGCTTTTCAGGCTCGCAACCCGCATGTTGGCGGAGACGTTCGTGCGCGCCGAGAGCGCATTTCCGCTGGTCGGCGTCGGCGGCATCGACTCCGGCTCGACCGCTATCGCCAAGATCAAGGCAGGCGCCACGCTTTTGCAGCTTTACACGGCGCTGGTCTATCGCGGCGTCGGCGTGGTGACAGAGATCAAGGTAGACCTTGCGGCTGCGCTCAGACGCGGCCACCGCAATTCACTGGAATCGATGGTCGGAAGCGATGCCGCCACGATCACTGCGGAAAGCTGGCCGGCATGAGGTTTCCGTTCGTCCCCGCAAAAGCGGGAACCCAACGCAGCCCGCGTGGTGGCCGGATTCCCGCTTGCGCGGGAATGAACGGACTAGTCACCGCCCGCGCGGGGCGTTGACCAGTCGCATGATGATCCATACCGGGATGACGATCACCGCTCCGAGCAGGAAATAACGCCACACCCAGCGAATTGCATCGAAGCCCATGTTCCAGATCGAACGGATCAGCCGCTCGATGCTGTGGAAGATGTCGAACGGATCGAGGCCAAGCGCCGAAAGGATCACGCCGACCAAGATCGACACCAAAACCAGGCGCATCAGCACGCCCAGAGGTGATCCGCCCGCCCAACGCGCCACGTGATTGTCAGCCATGGGTGCCTCCGTTCGCGGCCACTGTAGCACGCTCGCGGCGCGCCAACATGTTCTGGAGCGTTTCCAACCGATCCGCTTCGCCGGGCGGCTTGTCCCAGCGCAAGCGATTAATTCGCGGGAAGCGCATCGCTATACCGGACTTATGACGTGTCGAGCGTTGCAATCCCTCGAATGCCACTTCCAGCACGAGTCCACGATCAGGTTCGTGCGCGACCTCGCGGACCGGGCCGAAACGATCGATGGTATTCCGGCGCACAAATCGGTCGATCTGGATCAATTCTTCGTCGGTAAATCCGAAATAGGCCTTTCCGACGGGCACGAGCTCTTCGCCGTTGTCGCCCCTGTTCCAGACGCCAAACGTGTAATCGGAATAATAAGACGAGCGCTTGCCGTGCCCACGCTGCGCATACATGAGGACTGCATCAATAAGCATCGGGTCGCGCTTCCACTTCCACCAAGGCCCCTTTGGCCGACCGGGCACATACGGCGCATCGCGGCGCTTGAGCATGACCCCTTCGACGGCGTCGGCATCCTCGCCTGCGCCCGCGGACGCGGGATCGGCGCGTGCCGCGGCAAGATCGTCCCAGGTCTTGAACGGTATCAGCGGTGAAATATCGATCCGCGGGTCGTCCAGCCTGGCCACCAGCTTTTCCAGCCGTTCGCGACGCTCGGCAAATGGACGGTCGCGCAGATCCTGATCGGCCTCGGCCAGTAGATCGTAGGCACGCAGGTGCGCAGGAAATTCGGCCAGCAACTTCGTCGTCACTGCCTTGCGATTCAGGCGCTGCTGCAAAACATTGAATGACTGCACGCGACGGTCGCGCATGATAAGCAATTCACCGTCGATTGCGCAGGGCAGGCAAAGCGCTTCGAGCAGATCGGGAAAGCTCTTCGAAATTTCCTCGCCGGTGCGTGAATAAAGCCGCGCCACCAATCCGCCGTGGTCGGCGTTTCCCGCCACCGCTTGCACGCGAATTCCGTCCCATTTCCATTCGGCCATGAAATCGGTCGAGGGGAGAGCTGCGAGATCGGGTTCTTCCGCGGCGTGCGCAAGCATCGGCGGCCGAAAAGGCGCCGGATCGCGTGCGGATGGCTTTTCGGCGCGCCCTTCGAGCCAGGCGAACAGGTCCAGATAAGGGGGAGCAAGACCCGGCCACAGGATTTCGATCTCATCAACGGACTTGTCCCCGATCGATGCGGCAGCCGTCTTGGCCAGGCGGGCCGAAACGCCGATGCGCAAACCGCCGGTGACAAGCTTCAACAGAGCCCAGCGTCCTGTCTCGTCGAGCCCATCCAGCCAACGGGCAATCTGGGCAGGCAACTGGGATTTGCCGAGCGTCGAAAGCGTTTCTACGACTTCAGACAGTGTGGGCGCTGCGCTCGGCTGCTTGGTTGCATGAGCCGGCCACATCAGCGCCACGGTTTCCGACAAATCGCCGACGTAGTCGTACGAAAGCGCAAAGAGTACAGGATCGGTACGCTCGGCGATCAGCCCGCGAATCATTCCGGGTTTTGCGTGCTTGAAGGTCAACGCACCGGTGAGCGCAGCGAGGGCCCACCCGCGCTCGGGATCCGGCGTTCCGCGCAGGTAGTCGCTGATCAATCGCAATTTCGCATTGCGAGCCGGCTCGTACGCGAGCCGATCGAGCAGCTCGGCGAATCGATTCATGCCTCAGCCTCGCTGCCATGCTCGCTGTCCTCTTCATCGCCATAGCCAACGATGTCCAGGGGCCGCGCCTTCAAGCCCTTTGTGTGACACCAATGCACCAGTGCATCTTCCTGCCCGTGCGTCACCCACACTTCGGAGGCGCCTGTTGCCGCAATGGCCCCAGTGAGGCCGTCCCAGTCGGTGTGGTCGGAAATCACAAGCGGCAGCGTGACACCACGCTGTCGCGCACGCGCGCGAACGCGCATCCATCCGGAAGCGAAGGCCGCAACCGGGTCCGGAAAGCGTCGCGACCACAGGTCGCCGAGGGCGCTGGGCGGGCAGATGATGATGCGTCCGGCTAGCTCGGCCTTGTTGGCGTCGCGGGCGAGCTCAACTTGACCGAGATCGATCCCGCGACCCTGATAGTAGCGGGTGGTCGATTCCATCGCGCCGTGGACCAAGATCGGCTTGTCGTAACCGGCCGCTCGAAGCATCGCCATGACACGTTGCGCCTTGCCAAGCGTGTAGGCTCCCACCAGATGTGCTCGCTCGGGGAAAAGCCTGACCGATTGCAGGAGCTTGTCGATCTCGCCGGCCGCATCATGGTGGCGAAACACCGGCAGACCGAAGGTCGCCTCGGTGATGAAGACATCGCATCTCAGCGGTTCGAACGGCGTGCAGGTCGGATCAGGGACGTCCTTGTAATCGCCGGAAGCGACGAGGCGCAGCCCATTACATTCCACCCGGATCTGCGCAGAGCCGAGCACATGACCGGCCGGATGAAAGCTGACCCGCGCCCCATCCAGCTTGAGGATCTCGCCATAGCTGATCGCCTGCGTGCTGCCGGCAAAATTGTCGCCGTAGCGGATGCGCATAATGTCGAGAGTTTCCTGCGTGGTCAGCACCGCGCCATGACCGGCGCGCGCGTGGTCGGAGTGGCCGTGCGTGATCAGGGCCTTTTCAACCGGGCGCGTCGGATCGATATGGAAGCCGCCAGGCCTGCAGCAGACGCCGGATGGCGTCGGAACCAGGATATCTTCGGGACGCATCGTGCTTAGATAGTCATTGGACGCTCAAACGACAAAGAATTGAAAGAATGACCACTCCGATTTTCCTCTCATCCGGTGATGTGATTGCCGATCGCCGCTTCGAATGGGCGCGCGACCGGCAAGCCAAGGGGGATCTTACCGGAGCTGCCGATCTCATGATGCAGGCGATCGAGCTGGTACCTGCTTATGCGCCGGCCTGGTTCGTGCTTGGCGAACTGCGTGAGATGCTCGGTGATCGCTCGGGTGCGATCGCGGCTTTCGAGCAGGCCTTGATCGCCGACCCGGGCGACCGCCAGGGCGCCGCGCTTCGACTTGTGCGTCTCGGCGGCGGATCCGGCCGCGCGAGGACGGAGGGATACCTGCGAGCGTTGTTCGACGGGTATGCGCCGGAATTCGATCATGCCCTGACCAGCGGCTTGAATTATCGTGCGCCGGAACTTCTCTTCCACGCCATTGAAACAGCGCATGCCGACGTACGAATGAGGTTCGGCACCGTGCTAGATCTCGGTTGCGGCACGGGCCTGGCCGCTTTGCCGTTTCGGCCATTCAGCGATTGGATGGTGGGCGTCGATCTTTCACGCGGCATGCTGGCGCAAGCGCGTGCAAAAGGACTCTTCGACCGCCTTGTCGAAAGCGAGATTCTGGCCTTCCTCGCCAAGGAGACCGAGACAGGCGCACGCTATCACCTTGTGATCGCTGCCGACGTATTCATGTACTTCGATGATCTCGAACCGCTGCTTGCGGCCGTCGCACGGGTGTCGGCGGCGGGAGGCCATGTTGCTTTCAGTGTCGAGACACATGAGGGGGATGGCATCACGTTGCGTGAGACGCTGCGTTATGCTCACGGCAAGGCCCACGTCGAGGCATCGTTGGCCGGCGCCGGCTTGAAACCAATCAGCATTGTTTGTGCTTCTACCCGCACCGAAAAAGGTTCTCCGGTGCCCGGACTGATCGTGGTGGCCGGAAGCTGATCATGGAACCGGCGCGCGATCTTTTCCATACCCGAGTGCGATTGCCCGACGTCTTCGAGCGCTGGTTTGCCGCTCGTGGCTGGCGGCCGCGCGCGCATCAGCTCGAGCTCCTGTCCCGGGTCATGGCGGGACGATCCACATTGCTGATTGCGCCGACCGGAGGCGGCAAAACCCTGGCTGGCTTTCTGCCGACGCTGGTCGAGCTGAACGAGCGCGGCCTTCGTTCGAGAAATTTGAAATCGGCAGGCCGCACGGTTGTGCGCTCGCAGGGCCTGCATACGCTTTACATCTCCCCGCTGAAGGCACTTGCCGTCGATATCGCGCGCAATCTCGAAATTCCGGTGCGGGAGATGGGTCTGCCGGTCCGGCTTGAGACAAGGACCGGCGACACGCCTGTATCCAAGCGGCAGCGACAGCGCCGCGATCCGCCGGACATCTTTCTGACCACGCCCGAGCAGCTGGCGCTGTTGCTGGCCAGTGCAGATGCGCCTTTTATCTTCGGCACGCTCAAGCGCGTGGTTCTTGACGAACTCCATTCGCTCGTCACCTCGAAACGCGGTGACTTGCTGTCGCTCGGGTTGGCTCGTCTGTTTGCACTCGCACCCGGCCTCACAACGATTGGACTATCGGCGACCGTCGCCGAACCCGATGAGCTGTGCCGCTTCCTTGTGCCGCAACCGGTGCAAGGAGAGGCGCGTGCCGATCTGGTCGTTGCGGAAGCCGGCGCCCAGCCGATTGTCGCAATGCTTGACACACGGGAGCATCTGCCCTGGGCAGGACATTCAGCACGCCATGCGCTTGGGGAGATTTACGCCCATATCAAGACCCACAAGACGACGCTGGTTTTCGTAAACACCCGCAGCCAGGCAGAGTTTCTTTTCCAGGAATTATGGAGAGCGAACGACGATAATCTCGCTATCGCCCTGCATCATGGGTCGCTCGATGTGGCGCAGCGACGTCGCGTCGAAGATGCCATGGCCGCCGGAAAGCTGCGCGCGGTCGTGTGCACGTCCTCCCTCGATCTTGGCGTGGACTGGGGCGATGTCGATCTGGTGATAAATGTCGGAGCGCCGAAGGGCTGCTCGCGCCTGCTTCAGCGTATCGGACGCTCCAATCACCGGCTGGACGAACCGTCCGAAGCCGTGCTGGTGCCGGCAAATCGCTTCGAGGTGCTGGAGTGCCGCGTTGCAATCGACGCGGTGGCGGAGAATGCGCAGGATACACCGCCGCTGCGCACCGGAGCGCTCGATGTGTTGGCGCAGCACGTTCTGGGTCGCGCTTGCGGCGAGCCTTTCCTGGCAGATGAGTTGTATGCCGAAGTGCGAGCCGCAGCGCCGTATAGTTTGCTGACTCGGGCCGACTTCGACGCAGTCGTCGATTTCGTGGCCACCGGCGGCTATGCCCTGAAGGCCTACGAGCGTTTTGCCAAGATCAGGCAGGGCAAGGATGGCCGTTGGCGCATTACGCACCCGCGCGTCGCCCAGCGCTACCGAATGAACGTCGGCACCATTGTCGAGGCCGATATGATCAAGGTGCGGCTGGTGCGTTCCAGTCGCAGCGGCAAGTTTGTCCCGCGCGGCGGGCGGCTCCTCGGCGAGGTTGAGGAATACTTCATCGAGACGCTGAGGGTCGGCGACACGTTCTTGTTTGCCGGCGAAATTCTTAGATACGAGGCGCTGGTCGAAGACGAGGTCTATGTCTCGCGCTCGGATGCTACCGACCCCAAAGTGCCTGCCTATGAGGGCGGCAAGTTCCCGCTTTCGACTTATCTGGCCGCCCGCGTGAGAGCGCTCCTGGCAAAGCCGGAGGCATGGCGTGCACTGCCAGAACAGGTGCGCGAGTGGTTGCAAATCCAGCAATGGCGGTCGGTATTGCCCAAGGCCGGCGATCTATTGGTCGAGACCTTTCCGCGCGCCGCCAAATACTATCTGGTCTGCTACCCATTCGAGGGACGGCTGGCGCACCAGACGCTCGGCATGCTGCTCACCCGTCGTCTCGAACGCGCGCGGCTGAGGCCGCTTGGTTTCGTCGCCAACGAATACGCGCTCGCAGTGTGGGGGCTTGGCGATGTCGCCTTGCGCATCGCGCGTGGCGATCTTTCGCTGGCCCAGCTGTTCGATGAGGACATGCTCGGGGACGACCTGGAAGCCTGGCTCGCGGAAACGGCGCTCATGAAGCGTACGTTTCGCAATTGCGCCATCGTCGCCGGTTTGATCGAGAAACGGTTTCCCGGAGAAGAAAAGTCCCGGCGGCAGCTCACCATCTCCACCGACCTTGTCTATGACGTGCTGCGCAAGCATCAGCCCGACCATGTCCTGTTGCGGGCGGCGCGCGCCGATGCTGCGACCGGGCTGCTGGATATCCAGCGACTGGGCGAAATGCTCTCGCGCGTCTGGGGGCGAATCGTTCATAAAGCGCTTGACCATGTTTCTCCGCTCTCGGTTCCCGTGTTGCTCGAGATCGGGCGCGAAACGGTCTACGGCGAAGCCTCGGACACACTATTGGCCGAGGCTGCGGACCAGCTGATCAAGGAAGCCATGAGTTGAGCCAAGCGGCGCGAAATCAGGCGGAAAGCGAGGGCAATCTCATTGTTCTTGCCGGCGTTCCGCTGCTCGCCGACCCGCGGGGCGCGCTTTACTGGCACGAACACGGCCTGCTTGTTGTCGCCGACCTGCATCTTGAAAAGGGCTCGAGCTTTGCCGCACGCGGGCAGCTGCTTCCGCCTTACGATACCGCGACCACGCTGGCCCGGGTATCGCATTTGGCTGCAGACTATGCGCCACGCTGTATCGTGGCGCTCGGCGACAGCTTTCACGATGTCGGGGGGCCGGGTCGGTTGTCTGAGGGTGATCGCGCCACGCTGCAGGCTCTCCAGCGTGGCCGCGACTGGATCTGGATTACCGGCAATCACGATCCGGAGCCGGCCGATGGCATCGGCGGCATCTTCCAGGAAACGCTGAAAATTGGCGCGCTGACATTCCGTCACGAGCCGAATGGCGCTGCCGGCGAAATCAGCGGCCATCTGCATCCGGTAGCGCGGATCGCGCACCGGGGCCGGGCGGTGAGCCGCCGTTGCTTTGCCGCAGACCGAAGTCGCCTGGTAATGCCTGCCTTCGGGGCATTTACGGGCGGCCTGAACATACGCGATGCGGCATTTGCCGACCTTTTCGGTACGCTGGCCTTTACGGCATATCTGCTCGGAGACGCGCGCGTTTATTCCTTTACCGCAAATCGCTGCCTGCCGGACTAGTCGCGCGCAAAAACAATGCTCGCGAACCAACCGATCAGGAGCGCCATTAAAGCGGTTGCCGTTCCGTACAGGAGACCATAGTCGCGCGCCGCATCGGCAACGTATTGCTCGAAGCCGGTCTTGATCACGTCCAGCGCCGAATTGGTGCGCGCGACCAGCGCACCACCCGTGAAAAGCTCAACCTCAATTCCATAACTTCCGGTCGGCACGGCTGCAGGCATGGGCACGGCCGCGCGGAACACCGTTGGAGTGAGGAAGGTCACCGCGGTGGCTGATTCCCGGTACAGGCCCTGCTGGGTTTGCAGTCGAACGAAAGCCCGGCGGAACGGATCATCGCGCACCGTATCGGCAAAGTCGCTCCCAATCCGCTGCGGCAAGAGGAAATTATCGAGCCCGATCTGCAGACGTCTTAACGTGTCCGGGTTGGCAATATCGTTGACGGGACGGTTGCTCAAGACAGCAAGATAGGCTGGCACGCGCACGAATTCGCGTGAATCGGCATTCACCCAAATACCCAGGATGCGTTGCTTGCGTCTCGTCCGGACAGTTTGGCGTGGTCCGGTAGCCGTGACAACAAGATCATAC
>JBKPLN010000713.1:0-1230 GCA_046731635.1 Pseudomonadota bacterium
TTGGCGAGAGCAATCCAGAATTCAGTGTGGCCTATGTCGCTCCAGCCGGCGCTGATCATTGACCACCAGCCGGTTGGATCCAGGAACTGAGCCATCGAACCCACTTTCGTTTCCTTCCCCTGCGTTTGCTGCAGCCTGCGCCCAATCGGACGGCGGGCTGCTTATCGTCTTTTGTAGAACCTTAGCCGACGATCTCGTTTTCTGAAAAGAACTGTGCAATTTCGCGGACCGCAGTATCGGGCGCATCCGAGCCGTGCACGGAATTTTCCCCGATCGACCTCGCATAAAGCTTGCGGATAGTTCCGGTTGCAGCCTTGGCCGGATCGGTCGCCCCCATGACTTCGCGATACTTCGCGATCGCGCTGTCTCCTTCCAACACCTGCACTACCACGGGACCCGATATCATGAAATCAACCACCTCACGAAAGAAGGGGCGCTCGCGATGGACCGAGTAAAATTTCTCCGCCTGCTCGCGAGAAATTCGCACACGCTTCTGGGCAACGATCTGCAGGCCCGCCTTCTCGATTACGGCATTGATGGCGCCGGTCAGATTGCGCTTGGTCGCGTCTGGCTTGAGGATCGAAAAAGTACGCTCGATCGCCATCGGTTATTCCTTCAATGGGAGGAATGGAAGATTCACGAAAGTTCATTGGAGAAGACAGGGCGCGCGGCTTATACCGGTGCTCCCTCCGGGCGGCAAGGTCGGGCATTGACTCGCCTAGGATGCCATCCAGGACGCCATATTGCAGGAGCTCAGCATGCTCGCCCGTTATAGAATGTTCGCGGGCTACAACGCCTGGTGCAACGAGCGGCTATTTGACGCGAGCGCACGGGTCAGCGATGCCGACTACCGTGCCAATCGTGGTGTTTTCTTCAAGTCGCTGCACGGCACTCTCAATCATCTTCTGGTCGGTGATCGTATATGGATGCGGCGGTTCACCGGTGAGGGTGAAATCCCGCCAAGCCTGGACGCGATCCTCTATAACAATTTCGACCAGTTGCGCGCCGCCCGCCGGAACGAAGATGAACGCATTCGACGATATATAAGCGCCCTAGGTGAGGCCGACCTCGCGAAGACAATCCGCTACCGCACCGTTGTCAATCCGCAGGATATCGAGCAGCCGCTTGCTCCAGCGCTTGATCATTTTTTCAATCACCAAACGCACCATCGCGGCCAGGCGCATGCACTTCTAAGCGCCATTACGGGCAACGATCTGACCAGCTTCGACC
>JBKPLN010000714.1:0-3598 GCA_046731635.1 Pseudomonadota bacterium
AAGCGAACGGTAAGCCGTGCGTGATCGGAAATTGCCAGGCAGGCTGGGCGATCATGATGGTGGCAGCGCTTCGCCCGGAATTGTTTGGGCCGATCATTGTGGCCGGATCGCCGCTTTCGTACTGGGCCGGCGTGCACGGGAAATACCCGATGCGCTATTCAGGAGGATTGCTGGGCGGCAGCTGGCTGACAGCCCTTGCGAGCGACCTCGGCCACGGCAAGTTCGATGGCGCCTGGCTGGTGCAGAATTTCGAAAATCAAAATCCGGCGAATACGCTCTGGACCAAGCAATATAATCTTTATTCCAAGATCGACACGGAAGCCCCGCGGTATCTCGGGTTCGAAAAGTGGTGGGGCGGCCACGTCAATCTGAACGCGGAGGAAATCCAGTTCATCGTCGATGAACTGTTTATCGGCAACAATCTGGCCGCCGGGCGTATCAAAACGCCGGATGGAGCAACGAACGACCTGCGCAACATCCGCTCTCCCATCGTCGTGTTCTGCTCGAAGGGCGACAACGTAACCCCGCCGCAACAAGCGCTCGGATGGATTCTCGATCTCTATAACAGCGTCGATGACATCCGCGCGAATGGACAGACGATCGTCTATACGATCCATGAAACGATCGGCCACCTCGGCATCTTCGTTTCCGGTGGCGTCGCCAAGAAGGAGCATGGAGAATTCTCTAGCAATATCGACCTCATCGATACGCTTCCTCCCGGGCTCTATCAGGCGATTTTCGAGGACAAGACCGCGGAGACTACCAACCCGGATCTGGCACTTGGAAATTGGGTGATGCGGTGCGAGACAAGGACCCTGGAAGACATCCGCGCCCTGGGCGGCAACGACATGGCCGACGAGCGCCGCTTTGCGACAGCCGCCCGCGTTTCCGACATTAATCTTGCGCTTTATCGCACTTTTGCGCAGCCCGTCGTGCGGGCAATGGTCAGCACGCAGCTCGCGGACTGGATGCGTCAAATGCATCCCCTGCGCCTGCAATACGAAATGTTTTCAGATCAGAATCCGGCAATGGCTCAAATTGAGATGCTCGCAGAGCAAATTCGCCAGGATCGAAAGCCGGTCGCCTCCGATAATCCGTTTGTCGCGATGCAGGAGAATTTTTCAAACCAGATTGTGTCCGCGCTCGATGGATGGCGCGAGGCCATGGAAAAATTGGCGGAGCGGACATTCCTCGCGGTTTACGGTTCGCCGACGCTCCAGGCTGCGGTCGGCATCGACCCGGCCGGAACGCAGCATCTGCGGAAGGCACCTAAAAACCCGTTGCATGGCGAGTTGCTGCAGAAACGAATTGAAGAGCTGAAATCCCGCATTCCGGAAGGCGGTCTCCGCGCTGCCGTTATCCGTGCTCTTATTTATGCGGGCATGAACCGCGCCTCCATCGACGAGCGCGGTTTTGAAATGGCTCGCCGCATTCGCGAGGAGCATGGCGACATGTCGCTGGCGGATTTCAAGGCCCTGGTGCGCGAACAATTCAATATCTTGTTGATAGACCAGGAAGCGGCGCTCGCGGCAATTCCATCGATGCTTCCGGCCGACGCGGAGACTCGCCAAAAGGCATATGGGCTGATCAGCCAGCTCATGAACGCCCGGGGCGAACTATCAGCCGAGGACAAAAAACGAATGAGCGAGATCGCGCGGTTGTTTGGCCTTGACAGCGTTCCTCCACGCCTTCGCGAGGTCGCAAGAAAACCGCAGGCAAAGGCGTCCTGACACGATTCGTGTTTCGGAGTTCAACTGATGAAACGGAATCGCCGTCGCGTGTGTCTGCTCCCGTTTGTGGTGCTTCCGCTGTTGATCGGCCTGGAGGCGCTTGCCGCCGATCCGTCTTGCCCTGACCCTGCTGTGCCGGCTGCCGCGATCCTCATGCCTCCGCCAAAGCCGGATAGCGCGCACACCAAGGCAGAGTTGCAAGAACTCCTGCGGCTGCAGGAGGCACGGACGCCGAAGCAGGTCGAGCATGTAAAGGGCGACGATCATAGAACGGTTCAGCGGTTTCTCGGCGGAATGGGTATCAAGGTCGAGAATTTGTCGGATGCGGCAACTCGCTTCTTCGATTGCATCGGCGCTGCGGTAGAGCACACCGTGCGCGAGGCGAAGACAACATTCATGAGAACGCGCCCTTACCGGCTGCACGAGAGCAAATTGCACACTCTGAAAAAGCTGAGTGACCGCGATTCGACTTCCTATCCTTCCGGTCATGCCACCTACGGCACCGTCGTCGGAATGGTGCTGGTTGAAATGCTCCCTGAGAAAAAAGAACAGATATACAAGCGCATTCAGGATTACGGCTTCAGCCGCCTCGTTTCAGGCGCTCATTTTCGCAGCGATGTTTACGCTGGAAATATTGCTGGCGCAGCGATTGCCGCATCTCTGCTGAACCAGGAATCTTTTCGGAATGAACTCAAGACAGTGAAGCTCGAGGTGCGCAAAGCCGTCGGCCTCGATGGCGACACAGCCGCCAAATAACTGAGCGTCAGGCCGCCGCAGCCCGGACCTTTACGTACGATCCGGGGGCATCCTCGATCGCCGCGAGCTTGCCGCTGCCAGGCTGGCGAGCCGAAACCTTGCCACCGCCATGACCGGCAATCCAGGCCGCCCAATCGGTCCACCAGGAGCCTTCGTGATAGGTGGCTCCCTTCAACCAGGTTTCCGGCTCTGCTGACAACTTCTCATTTGTCCAATAGCCGTACTTGTTGGCGGAGGGTGGATTGATCACACCGGCGACATGGCCGGATGCGCCGAGAACGAAGCGAGCCGGCCCGGAGACCAGCTGTGTTCCCGCGTACGTCGAACGCCATGGAGCAATGTGGTCCTCGCGAGTCGACAGGAAATAAACGGGAACGGATATTTTCCGCAGATCGATGGGCACGTTGGCAAGATTAATTCCGCCTGCGTTCTTCAGGACGTTCCGGAAGTACATATTGCGCAAGTAGTAGGACTGCATTTTCGCCGGCATCCGCGTTGCATCCGAATTCCAATACAGAATATCGAATGCCGCTGGGCTGCGACCCAACAGATAGTTATTGATAAAAAAGAACCAGATCAGATCGTTTTCGCGCATGAGGTTGAACGCCTCGGCCATATGATGACCTTCCAGATAACCGAGACGATTCATGTGCTCGTCGGCAAGCTGAAGTTGGTCTTCATCAATGAACACCGAGATGTCGCCTACGTCCGAAAAATCCAGAAGCGACGTGAACAACGTGGCGGACGCAATGCGTCGATCGTTTGTTGCTGCCATATAGGCCAGCGTGCTCGCGACCAGCGTTCCGCCAATGCAGTATCCTATGACATTGACTTCCGATTCCCCTGTCGCTTTTTCGATCGCATCGATGGCCTGCAGAGGTCCTGCCAGCAAATAGTCGGAAAAGGATTTGTGGGCGAGTTCGGGGCCCGGATTGATCCAGGAGATCACGAAAACGGTGTGACCCTGCTCGACGCACCACTTGATGAACGAGTTCTTGGGCTTAAGATCCAGAATATAGAATTTATTGATCCACGGTGGCACGATGAGCAAAGGACGGCGCTGGACCGTGGGAGTCGATGGCGCATACTGAATGAGTTGCATAAGCTCATTT
>JBKPLN010000715.1:0-1782 GCA_046731635.1 Pseudomonadota bacterium
GCTCTACCCTTAGGCATCTAACGAGCGAGCGAGCAAGCCTAGGTCTGCCGAATAAAGACGATAGCACACCAGATGTCGGAGGTCCGCTGCGATGCAGGAGTTTGGACCGCCGATGTCCGCTTTGGGTCGATGCTGTCGAAAAATCCGCAGTTTGATCGGTCTTTTCGTCGTGATCTTTTTTGACGAGTGAAGTGCAGTTTGTCTTGGCGCCGCCAGTCATTGGAACGGCAGCGGGAATACGCCACGGATGGTGATTCACAGGACGCTTACGCGACTGACGCGCACATACTGTTTGGTGGTGGGCCGAGCAATCGCAATGCCATTGTCTTGAGGTTCTGCACGATTGCCGCAAGGTGGAACTCATCGCGGGCACCAGAAAGACCTCTTAACCTCAGGCGCTCAAAGCCGTGATGGCTCTTGAGGTGCGCAAAGCGCATTTCAACCCTCTTGCGTTGATTGCGGGATTGAAAGAACGCCTTCGTTTTCATCTTGCGGCGCGCGAAATCGCGAGCTTCCTCGTTCATATAGCGCACTATCCGACGCGAGATTGTATTCGGGCAGCATTTTGGTTTGAGCACACATGCCAGGCAGTCGGGTAATGATGCCATGTAGCGGATGCCTTGGTCGGTGCTGACGTGACCAGTGGTAGTCAGTGTCTTCCCCGCCGGGCAGATGTAGACACTGCGTTTTTTGTCAAAGATGAAGTCGGTGCGCGAGAACGTACCGTCTTCGCGCTCACTCTTATCCCATACTGGAATGTGCGGCGTGATCTTCTTGGCTATCAGCCAGCCGAGAAAACGCCCCGTGCCATAGGCCGTGTCAGCGACGAGCCGCTTGGGCTTGATATCGAAGCGCTGTTCGGTGCGCTCGATCATCGTCTTAGTTGCAGCGACTTCGTCGTAGGTTCGCGCCGGTGTGGCCTCAACATCGACAATCACCGCATGCTGAATATCGATGAGATAATTGAGCCCGTAGCCAAACAGCACGCGTTTGTTGGCCTTGGCTGTCCAGGCTGATTGCGGGTCTGAGGGCGAGATAACCTTCGGTGGCTTACGGTCCGGATTGACCGTCCACCCACCCTCAGAGCCGCCATCAGTCCCTTTACCATCCGACTGAGTGGCTGCCTGAGCCTCGGCATCGAGCGCAGCCAGATATTCGGCCACCGCACGCTGCTGGCGCTGTGCATCAGTCCAATCCAGCTCATTGGGCGCCTTGCCGTGATAGCGGCTGGCATTCGCCTCAATCACACTCGCATCGACCGCAAAGCCCTCGCCCTTGACCAGGTTTGCAGCCATGCACGCCACCACTACACGCTGGAACACATGGCGCAGAATGTCGCTCTCCCGAAAGCGGCCGAGCCGATTAACGGAGAATGTTGAATGGTGCGGGACCTTGTCATCGAGGTCGAGCCTGCAGAACCAGCGGTAAGCCAGATTGAGGTGTACTTCGTCGCACAGACGCCGCTCCGAGCGGATCCCATAGCAGTAACCCACGATCAGCATACGGAGCATCAGTTCAGGATCGATCGAAGGTCGGCCAATCTCGCTATAGAACGGCGCCAGCTTCTCGTGGAGGTCAGCCAACACGCCGGTCACCATCGGATTGATCCGGCGCAGTAAATGGTCTGAGGGAATGCGAGCTTCGAGATTGAACAGATAAAACAGCTGACGCTGATCACCGGTTTGCCGACCCATCATGGCCCACCTCTGCCGCAGAGCGAATCAAACAGCAGAGAATCATGCCGTGTCGATCATCACGAGCCCTTTTTCAACAGCATCGACC
>JBKPLN010000716.1:0-3246 GCA_046731635.1 Pseudomonadota bacterium
TCCTTCAACAGATCCTCGCCGGAAGATTTAACTTTGTTCAGGACATCCTCGCCGGAGGATTTTAGCGTTGAAGCGGTCTTATCAACTTTGCTGCCAACGTCCTCCTGCCATTCCCGCATTGTTTCTTTTGCGCTTCCTAAAAATTCCGAGCCTTTCGCCGTCGCGGCTTCTTGGGCTTTCTCGGCAACGTCCGCGGCTGCTGAGATAACCTGTTCCGCTTGTTTCTTAAGGCTCTCCTTGCTGTGCTGGATGTAGTCGAGCCGCTTGCCCGTGGCATCGTAAGCCGTCGTCGGCGTGGTCTTCCACAGACTGAAGAGTCCGACCCCGATCAACGCACTCGCAATCGGAGGTCTTTGAATGAGCCGCCAGGCCACGCCGGCTCCAATCGCGATCACAGCCGCCGGATTTGACGCCGCCCGAGCTTTAAGCTTTTCCCAAAACGCGTCTCTCGTATCGAAAGCCTGCTGTTTGAGATCGTCAGTAAACGCTGCAAAGGTCTGCGGAGAGCAAAGAACGGCAAGGTCTTGCGTCAGTTTTGCGCGGGATCGTTCGACTTCAATTTCGTGATCATGCAACGCGGCGCCAGCCATCACTTACTCCTGTCGGCGGCATGAGATTGCACTGCAGGCCCGCTATCCGTTGTCTTGGCCTCGCCTCTCATCGAAGCTTTAAATGTATCCGCAACTTCGCCCGCAACCTCCTTCAGACCCTCGGGGTGGAGTCCGCGCTCCTCGGCAGCGCTCTGAAGCTTTTCGCCTGCTTTCACTGTGGCCTGCCTGAGCTGATCACCAACGCGGTCCGCGGCTTTTGACATCTGGTCGCCCACGGGACCGAGGGTCTCCCGTTCAAGTTCGGTCGGCGGAAACGCAGCCGCCAGAGCCGCCCCGGCTGCGAGGCCAGCCGCTACAATCGCAAGAGGCTGATTTTGGAGTACGGCTTGCGCCCTATTCCGTGCTGCCCTAATCACCCGGTCCGACTGTTCGCCAGTCGCGCGTCTCGCTTGGTCCGCATGTTCAGCCGCTGAAGAAGCATAAGATTTCGCGGCATCCATTGTTTGGTGGGCAGTGTCAGATACACTGGAGGCGTAAGAAGATGCTGCGCCAACCGTGCGGTTCAGCGCATCTGTGACGGTCTCAGCCACCTTGGAGGCCGATTCCGCAGCCCGTCGAGTGTGGCCATAGGCAGCATCCGTGGACGCGGCGGGAGACGGTTGAGAACTACCCGTTCTCATCATGAGAACAGCGCCTGCGGCCAGAAGCAGTAGGCCTTCCGGGTTCCGCTTGACGATATTAAGAATCCATTCGCCACCATTCCCCAATAACGGCCCTGAATGCGCGCTCATGTGAACTGTTCCTTGGCTACGGCTATGTCCTGTTTGACCTGATTAATCGCCCGATCTGGGGCGAGTTGTTCGGGCACATCTGCCTTGCCTTTGGCAAATGCGGCACCACCGCCGGCTGCCAGCAGCGCGGCCACGATCAAGCTGGACCAATGCAAAGCAATTCCCGTTGCGGCCGAAAGGCCCAAAACACAGGCCTGAACGACCAGCAACGCCGCCAGAATCGCAAGGACGGCCGCGACCGACATCCAGACGCCCGCGCGAATGGTGATCGAAAGTTTCTCCGACAGCTCAGCGCGCGCTAGCCGCATCTCCTTCTGCATGAGATCAGCCAGATCCGTAATGACCCTCGAAAACGCGTTTGGCAGCGATGAATATTGCTCAGCCATGGCCTTCGCTCGCGTGGTTGTACTGCGTCGGTTGGATCGGCGGGGAAGACACTGAGCGGGCGTTTTTAAACGTTCGGAGGGCGAAAAATCCGGCGACTGCGGCCAAGCCGAACATCAATGCTGGCTGACGTCGCGTGAAATCGGACGCGCTTTGCGTCAGCTGCTCGACGGTTTGACCCTCCAGACGTTCGGCATAATTGTCGACGTTGTGCGAAAATCCCCTGACAAGACTGGCGAGCATCGGGCTTTCGCCAGCCAAATCATCCGCTGCAAGCCTCAGAGACCTGGCTAACCGGTTTGCTGATTGGACACCCACCCCCAGCTGGTCGTTTAGAATGCCCGTGACATGACCGGACATCGTCGAGGCGGCGTCTGCCGTCGCACGTTTTTCGGCAGCGTCCCGGGCTGTGTTGGAGGCCTTCGTGAAAGCTTCACCCGCAGCGTCGCGCATTTTTTGATTCCTTAGATCGTGGTTCGAGTCGGCCGCCTCGGGACGTTCAAAATTCTGATTACTCATAAATCTCCTCCTTGTTCACAAACCGGTTGAACAAACCTTGGTTCCTCGCGTTCGGAATTTATGGGTCGGAGACTTGGCACTGGGTGACCTCGCAGGTGCACGCGCGACGATCGGAATGTCTTTTGACATACGGTTGCAGCTTTGGTGGGGAGTAAGGTCTCTCGGGCGATTGTGAAAGCAAGCCCATCGACCCGACGACTTTGACGATTGTCTCAGCAAAGCCGAAGCGTCCGAGAAAGATTGAAAAACTGAAGACCTTTTGAGGAGATCAACTGACTGGCGACGTGATCGTCGGCTACTCAGGTTCTCTGCAGCTGTCGTTTTCTGCGTGATCGATGCTGTATGACGCGCGATTAACAAACGGGTCCATGCGTCGCTTTAGCGCTGCCGGATATTCAAACTCAATGTGGTGCCAGACCTTACCGCCGCATGCGAGCACAGCCTTCCGGTAGAATATCCTGCCGCCCTTGAAGCCAGAGACGGCAATCCAATCAGGCTCGCGTCGAAAATAAGTGACGGTTTCGCCCTCCTGTCTCGCTATTCTGTCCATATGGGCCGCGATTGGTTCGGACCCGACTGGTGAGGCATGAGGTGCGAACCACGAGGAGCCATCTGGAGATACGTAGCGCCCTTCGTCAGGCTGCAACCGCCACCCGGGCGGGATCACTGCGGCGGCGTTAGGCTGCCCGTCTTGATGATGACGAGGATAGGGTGCGGCTAACGACGCGCTAACGGCCGCCAGCACGACCAGCGATGTGAGCGAGACAACACGCATAGGATCGAAACGCGCCAACGAAAGCTTGGATCCCGCGTGAGGAATCGGAACAGAGATTAGATCACGCCGTTATCTTCAGAGAAATAACGGAGGCAACTATGGCTCGAGGCGCACTTCTTTGGCTGCTTGGGGTTCCAATCCCGATCATCATTCTGCTCTTGCTATTCTGGCGCTGAAAATGCCGCGCACGCAGTTACAACCCCATAAGGGCGACAAGCGTTATGTA
>JBKPLN010000717.1:0-2584 GCA_046731635.1 Pseudomonadota bacterium
GATCGGGACCTGGTCCCCAAGACCGCGGCCCCGATCTTCTCCGTCCCCGAAGTCCCCCGAAGATTGGGGCCGCCATTCCTGCAATGAATTGTGACATTCGCTGGGCGGAGTCCAGTTCGTAAGCGAATTATTTCCAGCCTCCCCGGATTTTCAAATTTGAGAAAGCAAACATGTGCGGGCGCTTGACCAATTGGCTGACGTGGTGCGAAATTGTTGCGCTCTACCGGTTGGCTGTGCCGGCTACACCTGAGCGCAATTTGCCGGCCCGCTACAAATATCTGCCCCACCGATGTCATCGACGTCGTGATTGAGCGTGATAACAAGGTTGACTTGGTGCCGATGCGCTGGGGGCTCATCCCTTCCTGGTGGAAGCTGCCAACGAGGTCCCAGCCACCTTCAATGCGCGTTTTGAGACGTTAGGGGTGAAACCCATGTTTCGTGACGCATTCAGGCGCACCGCTGCTTGATTCCGGCTTCCGGTAGCCCGCTGACAAACTTGGAAACATGGTGATGGCGGACTCGCTCGGTGAGCAAACCGCTTAGGTAAGGTCGTCAAAGGTTTTTCTTCGCGCCTGCAAATCGACTCCGTGTTCATTTGTATCGGGCGCTGTGAGTGTGCGTCGAGGCGCCTCTTTGCTTTTCATAAAGATCAGAACACAGGTGTAGACGACCGCAAGAACGACGATTGCGACGATCACCCAAAATACGGTTTCCATTGCACCCCCCATCATCGAGGGTTCTCTGCCGACGGCGCGACGATTCTTACGTCACGCTAGCGGCATGACTGCGCCATCCGCACCTTATCGAACAGGACGGGTTCTATTAGGCAGGGAAAAGCCTTTAACGGTGATTGCGGCGCTTCAAAGTATTCTCGCTCGCGGATAGCCCCAATCGAACCCGTGTTCTCTTGCACAGACCCGCCCGAACCCATGTTGCCCGCGTCCACAAGCGCGGTGGGTAGCTCGATCGGGGTGGGTTTCGCGAGTGCGACCGTGCTCAAGGCTATGAGCAATGCAGCGGGCATCAAGGGTTTCATAGGCTTGCCCTCCTTGCTCAACGCAAGCGGCAATGATCGGCCCGTCCCTCGTTTCCAGAACGTGCAATTCCGAATCCATGAAATAGTTCCACAATAGGGGCGGGTGCTACCTGATGACAAAACTGAGCCTCACAAGGCCTAGGCCCTTCTAGTGTGGTTTGTCTCGCCACGTTATCATGGCCCGGTTGATCACAGATGGAGGATTCCATGTGCTGGGAAATCGACTACAAGTTTTTCGCTGAGTTGGAGAAAGCGCGAGAAACTCGGACCAAGCAAGAGCAACGCGCAGGCGTTATCGATAGCCTCTTGAACGAGGCCCATAAACAAAGTGACAAGGCCAACGTCGAAGGAACGACGGTCAAAGAGGTCGCGCCTGCAAAGTAAACCGCTTGTAACGATCTGATTCTGCGAATTCGCCCAAGCGAGCAAACGCAGGTCTGATTTTATTCAATAGCGGATGCCAGAGTCCGATGTCCGCTTTACCCCCAAAAGCGAACATTCCGTGCTTGGGCGCACCTATTGATAGACCTCGGACGACAAATCCTGTCTCGGCAGATGTTTTATGTCGATTGTCGCTTCTAAAGCGGTTACGTCCACGATTGTATTCGCCATAGAGCGCGATGCCGTCTCTAAGTAGGGCTGGTGACCGAACAGTACTCCGATAAAAAGAGCACAAGCCGGAATCGCTGCACCGTAAAAAAGTTTGCGCACGAACTTCCCTCGCGCGGGGATTGAGACCATGTCGGCTGTTGAAATATACGCTGCCTCTCGTCTGGCACCTTTGGCGCACTCATTGATCTGATCAAGGTATGGGCGGATGGCCACACCAAGAGGCGATAATTTTGTACCATTTTTGGTTCGGTGAAATAAGTCACCACCGAGTTCTTCTTCGAGGCGCTTGATCGCGTTGCTCACAGACGGTTGAGATACCCCGCAACGCTTGGCGGCTCTTGTGAAGCTCTGTTCTTCGCAAAGCGCGACGAAATAACGAACTTGATTTGTCTCCATTTGTGGTCGCCTTCCCCCGTTAGGCAAATGGGATGTTCTAAAGTTAGATTAGTCGAGCGCGATGAATAGCTCAATCAGCGTTGGATCAGGCGCAATGAATTATTCACGCGCCGCCACACCGGCCAAACCTCCTAACAGTCATTGGGTCGCTGGCTAAGCAATTCTTTGCCAGCAAAATGATGCAGCCACACCTGAACCCCCGACTTCGCCTAGCGAAGCCGGGGTATCGGCAGTGTGCATGGTCTAACCGCAGACCGTAACGCGCCGCACGCGAGGCCCGAAGGGCGTATCGATCACGCGTTTGACAGTGTAACAGTCGGAATAATCGATGTAGGTCGGAGTGTAGGTGGTAACGCCGAGACCATGGCCGCGCCAGTGACCGTGCCCGTGCCCGTGCCCATTGCCAGACTTGGCCGATGCTGCTGTCGGGATCAAAGCGGCTGCGCTTATCGCGATGGCAACACCTAAAGTGAGTCCGAGTTTGCGAAACATTGTCCAATCTCCTGTCTAAGGCTGCATGAATGTGATTGCATCCAGTGC
>JBKPLN010000718.1:0-5267 GCA_046731635.1 Pseudomonadota bacterium
AACTGGGACAACGCCTTCGACACGTTGGTGGATGTCTTCAAATCCCTGCAGGCATATCTGGACAAGCAGGACGTAAAGCCGTCCGGTCCCGCCATCACGATCTACACCCAGACCGACGACACCGGATTCTCCTATCAAGCGGGCCTGCCAGTCGTGCAAACGCCCAAGGACGCACCAAAGGGCGACATCGCCGTCGGGCCGATGCCTTCCGGCAAAGCGATCAAGTTTGTCCATCGCGGCTCCTATGATGCGATGGATTCAACCTATGAGGCGATCACCAACTATCTCGACGACAAGCAGCTCGAGGCCAAAGACCTGTTCATCGAGGAATACACTACGGATCCCGTGAAGACCGCACCCGACAAGCTCGTCATCAATGTATTTGTGCCGGTGAAGTGATGTCCGTCTGGCGCGTGCTGTTGGTCTTGCTTGGTGCTGCGCTCACGTTCACCCCGGTGCAGGCCGCGGAAAAGACCGTCACGGTGACCGGCGAGGCAACGGTTGGCGTTGCGCCCGACACCGCGATAATTCGCATCGGCGTCAGCAGCCTGGAAAAAACTGCGCGAGAGGCGGGCGAAGCAAACGCAAGGCAAATGACGTCAGTGCTCGCCGCCATCAAGGCGAGCGGCATCGCCGAGCGCGACATTCAGACTTCACGGCTGTCACTTCAACCACAGTATGATCCGAACAAGGGCGGGACCGCGCGCCTGACCGGCTTTCAGGCAACCAATCAGGTCACAGTCAGAATTCGCGATATCGATTCCTTGCCCGCCGTGCTCGATCGGGCCATCGCCGCGGGGGCGAACGAAATGTCAGGCATTGAATTCGTGGTATCGGAGCAATCGAAACTGCTCGACCAGGCGCGCGATGATGCTATCGCTGATGCGCGCCGCAAGGCCGAGCTTTATGCAAAGGCCGCCGGAGCCAAGCTCGGACACGTGGTCTCGATCAGCGAGGAGGGCCCCGCCCCACCGCAGCCGCGGCCAATGCAGGCGATGCGCGCCGGCGCAGTTCCTGTCGCTCCGGGAGAGCAGACACTGAGGGCGATCGTCAGCGTCAGTTACGAATTGACGCCCTGAATCCGCACGTCTTGACTTAGCCACACCCCAACCTTAGATTCCGCGCGTTCTCGATAGAGACGTGAAATTCAACCCGCCGCCCGGTCCATGAGAGGCCGGAGGCCACCGCCCGACAGCGCGATGCGCCCTCGGGCGTAAAGGTGCTTTCGGTACGATGTTCGACAACCTGTCGGAAAAACTCGGCGGTATTCTTGACCGCCTGACCCGCCGCGGGGCGCTGAGCGAAGCGGATGTCGACGCCGCCTTGCGCGAAGTGCGCCGCGCGTTGCTCGAGGCCGATGTCGCGCTCGACATTGCGCGCCACTTTACTGAAGGCGTGAAAAAACAGGCGGTCGGCGTCGAGGTGATGAAATCGGTTACCCCCGGCCAGATGGTCGTCAAGATCGTGCATGACGAACTGGTCGCGACGCTTGGCGCCGACAGCCAGAGCATCGATCTCCACGCCGCGCCCCCGATTGCCATCATGATGGTGGGCCTCCAGGGCTCCGGCAAGACGACCACCACTGCGAAGCTGGCCAGACGTCTAAACGACAGGCAGCACCGCAAGGTGCTGATGGCATCGCTCGACGTGCGGCGTCCCGCGGCAATGGAGCAGCTCGCCGTTCTCGGCCGCGACGTGCAAATCGACACGTTGCCGGTGGTCGATGGGCAGACGCCGTCGCAAATCGCCCGGCGCGCAATCGAGGCCGCAAAACTTGGCGGCTACGATGTGGTGATGCTCGATACCGCCGGCCGCACCACGCTCGATGACGCAATGATGAGCGAAGCGACCGAGATTAAGCGCGCGGTTAATCCGCACGAGGTGCTCTTGGTCGCCGACGCCCTGACCGGCCAGGATGCCGTCAATCTCGCACGCTCATTCGATGAACGCGTGGGCCTGACCGGCATCGTGCTCACCCGCGTCGATGGCGACGGCCGAGGGGGCGCGGCACTGTCCATGCGCGCGGTGACGGGAAAGCCAATCAAACTGATCGGCACTGGCGAAAAACTCGACGCGGTTGAGGATTTCGATCCAACCCGCATTGCCGGCCGAATTCTCGGCATGGGCGATATCGTTGCTCTGGTCGAAAAAGCAGCCGCCAATATCGATGCCGAGAAGGCGATGCGGGCCGCCGAGAAGATGCGCAAAGGCGCATTTGATCTCGCCGACTTGCGCGATCAGCTTGTGCAAATGCAGGGCATGGGTGGCCTGGGCGGTCTGATGGGCATGCTGCCGGGCATTGGCAAGCTGAAGAACCAGCTAGCCAGTGCCAATATCGATGAAAATGTCATCAAGCGTCAGATCGCGATCATCGACTCGATGACTCCGAAGGAGCGGCGCAATCCGGACATTCTCAAGGCCAGCCGCAAGCGGCGGATCGCAGCCGGCTCAGGTACGACCCCGGAGGCGATCAACAAGCTCCTGAAGATGCATCGCGGCATGGCAGACATGATGAAGATGATGGGCGGCGCCAAACGCGGTCCGCTTGCAGGTCTTGCCCAAGCTATGGGGATAGGCAGCGCCATGCCGTCGCCGGAACAGCTGGCGGAGATGGCAAAGAACATGCCTGGCGGACAATTTCCTCCTGGCATGCCCGGCTTGCCGCCGACCATGCCGAAGCTCCCGAACACGCCGGGCCTGCCCGGCCTTGGTGGAAAATTTCCTGGATTGCCTGGCGGTCTGCCGCCGGGCTTCGGAAAAAAGAAATGATCAACAATCAATAGAGTGAGAAAGGACTGGAGATGTCTCTTGTTATTCGTCTTGCCCGCGCCGGCACCAAGAAGCGGCCGATCTATCATGTCGTGGTCGCTGACAATCGCGCTCCGCGCGATGGCCGCTTCATCGAACGGCTCGGCTATTTCAATCCGCTGCTGCCGAAGGAAAAGACCGAGCGTCTCAGGCTCGATCTCGAAAAAGTGCAGGCCTGGATGAAGAAGGGTGCGCAGCCATCGGATCGCGTCACGCGCTTCCTCGATGCCGCCGGGATCATGAAACGGCCGAAGCGCAACAATCCGGAAAAGGCGATCCCGCGCAAGGAGCGCGAGGCCAAGGCAGAAGAAGCCGCGAAGGCTGCTGAGGGCGGGGCCAAGCCGGCCCCCAAGGAAGAGAAGCCAGCCGACGCAGCCGCGCCGGCCGCGAGCTGACTATGGTAGCCTCGTCCTGAGGAGGCCGGCGGAGCCGGCCGTCTCGAAGGACGTGGCGACGCTCCTCACCATGAGGTCTAACCCCTCAGCTGACAAAGTTTGCGTCGCCCGCATCGGTGCCGCGCATGGCGTGCGCGGCGAAGTGAAGCTTTGGTCCTTCACACAAGACCCGGCCGCGGTCGCAACCTACGGTCCGCTGGAAACTCAAGACGGCACGCGACGCTTCGAGATCGAGGCGCTGCGTCCGGCGAAAGATCATTTCGTTGCTCGCATCGCCGGCGTTGCCAGCCGCGACGACGCAGAACAGCTGCGGAATCTCGAACTGTACATTCCCCGCGCGCGGCTGCCGCACATCGAGGAAGTCGATACGTTCTATCATGCCGACCTGGTCGGGCTGGACGCCGTGACGCCGGAGGGCACCCAGGTCGGCACGGTGCATGCGCTCCATAATTTTGGCGCCGGCGACATCATTGAGATCATGCCGCTCGGAAGCGGCGAGCCATTGATGCTGCCGTTCAACGAAACGACTGTGCCGAAGATCGATCTCGAAGCGAAGCAGATCGTTATTGTACCGCCCACCGAAATCGAAGCGCAGGACAACTGAGCATGTGGCGCGCGAACCCAGCTCCGTTCATTCCCGCGCACGCGGGAATCCAAACTTTTTCTGAATGGAATTTTGACTTCTGGGTCCCCGCTTTCGCGGGGACGAACGGAGGCTGGCGATGTGGCGCGCGAGCGTGTTGACCATTTTTCCCGAGATGTTTCCGGGCCCCCTGGCGCAAAGCCTCGCCGGCAAGGCGCTTGCGTCGGGGGTCTGGTCACTCGACACCGTCGACATACGCGCGCATGCCACCGACAAACATCGCACTGTCGATGATACACCGGCAGGCGGCGGACCCGGCATGGTCATGAAGGCGGACGTGCTCGCGCGCGCGCTTGATTCCGTCCCGCACGACACGAGGCCACGTCTGCTGATGAGTCCGCGTGGCACGCGCCTTACGCAGTATCGCGTTGCGGAGCTCGCGCGCGGACTGGGAGCCGTCATCGTCTGCGCGCGGTTTGAGGGTGTCGACGAACGGCTCATCAAGTTGCGTCGAATGGAGGAAATCTCGCTCGGCGATTTCGTGCTCTCGGGCGGCGAGATCGCCGCACTGGCGCTGCTCGATGCCTGCGTGAGGCTCTTGCCCGGCGTCATGGGCAAGGAGGCGTCTGCCGCAGAAGAAAGTTTTGCCGACGGACTGCTTGAATACCCGCAATACACCCGGCCGCCGGTCTTCGAAGGAGAACCGATCCCGGAGGTCCTTACCTCGGGTGACCACAACAAAGTGAAAGCCTGGCGCCGTGCGGAAGCCGAGCGACTGACCTCCGAGCGCCGTCCCGACCTCTGGGCGGCATACCAGGCCCGCAAAACCTCCAAAAAACGGCCGGAATCCAAAGGGTGACAAGCCGAAAGCTTTGTAATACAAGCTGCGCCAACCCATTCAGACCAGATCAGGACCGCGCGCCGGTTGCTGGCGCTGCCGACGGAGAATCCATAATGGACATCATTCAGGAGCTCGAAAAAGAGCAGATCGAAAAACTTTCGGCCGGGAAGGAAATTCCCGACTTTCAGCCGGGCGACACCCTTCTCGTCAACGTCAAGGTGATCGAGGGCGACAAAACCCGCGTGCAGGCCTACGAAGGCGTTTGCATCGGTCGGTCAGGCCGCGGCATCAACGAAAGCTTCACCGTACGCAAAATCTCCTACGGCGAGGGCGTCGAGCGCGTGTTCCCGCTTTACTCGCCGATGATCGACTCGATCCGAGTCTTGCGTCGCGGCAAGGTACGGCGCGCCAAGCTCTATTATCTGCGCGGGCTGCGCGGCAAAAAGGCGCGCATCTCCGAGGCCCAGGGTGCCGGTCCCGAAGGAGCCGAAGGGGTTTCCGAATAGCTCGACTGCCTAAGATGTAAAAAAGGGGCCGCATGCGGCCCCTTTTTTGCGATCCGCCGGTTCGTTGTCGAAGACGGATCGATTGGCTATATAACGCTCATGGTTTCCAGAGCTCAGCGGATCATCCTGGTCGA
>JBKPLN010000719.1:0-5432 GCA_046731635.1 Pseudomonadota bacterium
GCCCGTGGCCGGCGTGCCGTAGGCGCCCATCAACAAATTGTCGAACACCGTCATGTCCGGGAACAGACCGCGTCCTTCCGGAACATGGACGATGCCGCGGCGGACGATGTCCGGCGGCGAGCATCCCTCAAGGTGTTCTCCATTCAGTGTGATCCTGCCTGCCTGCGGCTTGAGCAGACCGGACAAGACCTTCAGCGTGGTGGTCTTGCCGGCACCATTGGCGCCGACCAAGGCAACGATCTCCCCAGCCGGCACCTCAAAAGAGATGTCCCAGAGGGTCTGGACCTTGCCGTAGGACGCCTGCAGATGATCGATGGTCAGCATCAGGGCCCCTGTCCGCCGAGATAGGCAGTGATCACGTCGCGATTGCGCACGACGTCCTGTGGTGCGCCGTCGGCGATCTTGACGCCGTAATTAAGGACGATGACGCGATCAGAAACCGCCATGATCGCCTTCATGTGATGTTCGACCAAAATGACGGTGATGCCGTCCTCTCTGATCCGCTGCACCAGCGCGCAGGCGCCCTCTACTTCAGTCGGGTTAAGGCCGCCCATCGGCTCATCGAGAAACAAGATCTTCGGGTCGGTCGCAAGCGCGCGCGCAATTTCAAGCCGCTTCTGTTCGCCCAGGGTCAAATCGGATGCGTTCACGGCATGTTTCTCGGCGAGCGCGACACGTCGAAGCGTCACCATCGCTTTGGTTTCAGCTTTCGATCGACTGGGCTCATGCAGGAAAGTGGCAAGCGTGACATTCTCCAGCACTGAAAGGTTGCGGAACGGTTTGACGATCTGGAAGGTGCGAGCAATGCCTTTTTTGACAATGGCGTAGGGTCTCAATCCGATCAGGCTTTGGCCCTCAAGCAGCACCTGACCTTCAGTCGGCGGAATGAAGCCGGTGATCAGATTGAAGACCGTTGTTTTTCCCGCGCCGTTCGGCCCTATCAGCCCGAGGATTTCGCCGTTTCGGAGTTTGAAGGACAGATCGGAAACGGCGCGCAGGCCGCCGAAATCCTTTCGCAAGCTGGATATCTCGAGCAGCGCCATCGCATTTCATCCGCGCGTGAGCCGCAGCAACAGCCGCAGCCGGCCCCAGATGCCCTCCGGCAGATAGCGGATCACCAGCATCATGAAGAGCCCGTAAAAAATCAGATGTCCGGCGGCAAACCGGTCGCGAAAAATTTCGCCGATGGTAACAAGAACGACCGCGCCGACGATCGGCCCGGCGGTCGTCGCGAGCCCGCCGACCACCGCGATGAACACCATTTCCACGGACAGCGAAATCGCAAATACGGCATCGGGATCAATGTAACGAAAATAAAGCGCATAGAAGCTGCCGGCGAGGCCGACGACAAAGGCCGAGAGGGCCAAAGCAATGACGCGCGTGCGCACGGTATCGATGCCAATCGCCTCGGCGCTGTCGATGTCTTCCCGCACCGCCGTAAGATAGGCGCCAAGACGCGACCGTGAGACGGCGTAAGTCAGACCCATCGCGAACAAAGTGAGTGCGGCAGCGAGGTAGCAAAACGGGATCTTGCTCTCCCAATTGATCGCATGGCCCGCGATTGAAACCTGCGGCAGGGTGGTGATGAGCAGCCCGACCGGACCGGCCGTGAGCTGTTCCCAGTTGAGTGCCACCAGGCGGACGATTTCGGCAACCGCCAGCGTCGCGAGCGAAAAATAGGGCCCGCGCAGGCGAAAACAGATGAGCCCGATCGGAAGCGCAAACAGCGCGGCGAAGACACCGCCGGCAAGCATGCCGAGCCAGGGCGACAGCTGCAAACTCAGGTAGAACAGCATCGTCGTATAGGCGCCGATGCCAAGGAAGGCGGCGTGCCCAAACGAGACTTGCCCGGCAAAGCCGCCGAGCAGATTCCACGATGCCCCGAGCAGCGTCCAGAACAGCACCATGATCATGAGATGCTGGAAGAACGCATTGCTGGTCAGCAACGGTGCGACCAGCAGGAACGCGATTCCAGTCACGACGAGCAGGCGCTTCATGACCGGCCAACCCCGAACAGTCCGGATGGCCGGAACAAGAGGACCAGCAGGAACAGCACAAAGCCGATGGTGTCTTTGTATGCGACCGAAACATAGACAGCGCCAAGCGATTCCACCAAGCCGAGCAGGATGCCGCCGGCGATGGCGCCGGGCACCGAGCCAAGCCCACCCAGCACTACGATGACGAAACATTTGACGATGAGGATTTCGCCAACAGTCGGATAAAGGTAAAGCGAGGGCACCAGGAGCACGCCCGCCGCAGCAGCGAGCGCGGTGCCAAGCCCAAAGGTGATCATGTCAATTCGGAGGACATTCACTCCCATCAGCGCCGCGGATTGGGGGTTCTGCGCGGTGGCGCGGATCGCGCGTCCTACGTCGGTGCGCGAAAGCAGCAGATACAGCCCGATCGTGATCGCGATCGCCATGATAAAGGCGATCGCGAGTGGGATGGGAACCGCGATTCCGAACGGCCGCGCCGGCATCAGCGCATAAGGAAGGTTGAGCGTCCGATAGTCGCCGGTAAAGAAAAATAGCGCGAGATTAGCGAGCAAGAGCGAGAGGCCGGCGGTGTAAAGCAACGTGTTGAGCTCGCCTTTTGGAATCACATCCTTGAGCAGAAAGCGGTGGATCAACATGCCGCCGGCAAACATCGCCGGTGCCCAGATCGCGATCGAAAGAAAAGGATCAATGCCCAGCAGTGTGTAGGACCAATAGGCGCCGAACATTCCGAGCATTACCATCTCGCCGTGCGCCAGATTGATGATGCGCATGACGCCGAACACAATGGTCAGCCCGACGGCGATCATTGCGTAAAGCGAGCCGGTTAGGACGCCGCTGACGACGCTCTGGGCGAAGATTTCCATCTTATGGATTCAAGAAAAATCCCCGCCCGGTTCACGGGCGGGGACTAGACAATGCCATTCAGCGCACCAGCGCCTTGTCGGGAAAGACATAGTCCGTTTCGGCGTTCGACTTCGGCCATACATTGAGCAGTTCGCCCTTGGCATTCCACTGCGCGAGCACAGAGTGATCGCGCGAGTACGCGTTCTGGTTTGTGTATTTGTCCCCGAGCGGACCTTCCCAGTTGGCGAACTTGATCTTGCCAAACACGGTGGTCATGTCGGTCTGCAGCAGTGACTGACGCACGGCCTCACGGTCGGCATCCACGTTACCAGTGAGCTTTGAGCGCTTGAGGGCATCCGCGATGATGTAGATGGCGGCGTAGCCCTCCACCTCATGCTCCTTGGGCAGGAAGCCGTATTTAGCCTTGAACTTGTCGTAGAACTCCTTGGTCGCGGGTTCGTTGGGATTGCCCGACCAAGCCGCGGACGAGAAGACGTTTTCCGCCAACGGACCGAGCTGTTTGGCAAAGTCGACGACGCCGAAGCCACCGCCGAAGCCGACGAAAGCGCGCGGCGTGATGCCAATTTCCTTGGCGTGACGGGTCATCAGGATCGCGTCGGTGGTCGACACCGCGACCAAGAGGACGTAATCGGGATTGTTTGCTTTGACCTTGGTCATGATTGGCTTGAAGTCGAGCGAGTTGACCGGATAGGCCTCGTCGTTGACGATCGGCACATTCTTCGACTTGAGGAAGGTCATCGCAGAATTGGCGATGGTCTTGCCGAAGACGGTGTTGTCGTAAACCACCGCTGCCGATTTTGGCAGCGCGTTCGGCACCTCGCTGATGAATTTATTGAACGCTTCCGGATAGATCGAGCCGGTCGGGTTGTTGCGGAACACCCACTCGAACCCCTTCGACGTGATGATGTCGGCGGACGGGTGGTCGACCATGTAAGGGGTCTTCAGCCGCTGCGCGACCGAAGCGATCTCGACCGCTTGTCCGGAGGCGCGACCGCCAGTCAGCACGAGCACCTGGTGCTGCGTGATCAGTTTCTCGGCCACGGTAGCCGCGAGCGGGTTCTTCGCCTGATGTCCTCGATAATGACTTCGATATTACGCCCGTTGACGCCGCCCTTCGCATTAATTTCTTCCACGGCCATCGAATAGGCCTTCTGGAATTTGTCTCCGAACGGAGCATCGGGCCCCGTCATCGGTTGGGGGGCGCCGATCTTGAGCGTGCTTTGCGCCAGCGCGCCTGAAGAAAGCGCAAGCGAAAGCGACAATGTCGCGAGCAATTTCGCCTTGTATGACATGTATCCTCCCGGTGGGGTCATTTGGCTTATCCGGGGGCTGCCCAACGCTCCCGAACTGCCGCGGATATTGGCACTTTTCCATCTCGCCCGGAAGGCGTCTGCGCAGGCCTGAATGTCGCGTAGCTGGCGGCTGATGAAAACGTGAGGCCGGCGTGCTACTTGGAGAAGAGGCGGCGGCGTTCGTCGCTTTTTTGCACTCCGTGTATGGCCCCTGCAGCAATGACAATCGCCATAAAGACATGTGTCGGGCTCGCAACCCTAACGTTTGCTTTTGTGACGCCTGCCAAAGCCGACGTCGTGAAGGAGCTCGCCCCAACCGGCAAACTGCGCGTTGCTATCGCGGTCGGGCCGCGCCGTCCGCGCTTTACGCAATCAAGGACGATGCGCCCGGGCAATATCGTGGGGTGACGGTGGAGCTTGGCTCGGCAATGGCGAAGAAGCTCGGCGTTCCGCATCTTGCCTCAGGCGAAATTCAGAACTCGGCGGCAAGCGGGAAATGGGACGTTACCTTCATGCCCGTTGACGAGGAGCGGAAAAAACTCGTCGATTTCGGCAACGCCTATCACCTACTGCAAAGTACTTACCTTGTCGCGCCCGGGGCCAGGCTTGCAACCGTCGACGACGCCAACGCACCAGGGGTTCGCATCGGCGGCGTTGCCGACACAGCGACTTTTCGAGCCGCACAACGCACCGCTCCGAAAGCGACGTTCGTCGCAGTGCCCGGCGTGGACGCTGCGGTTGCCGCCATGAAGGCGGGGGAAGTCGATTGCATCGCGCTGTCTCGCGAATCTCTGTCCAACCTGGTTGGGAGAATCCCTGGCTCACGTATCCTTGACGGCGGCTTTTTGAATTCATCAACGGCCGTCGCGGTGCCAAAAGGCAGACCGGAAGCGCTCGTTTATGTCAGCCAGGTTGTCGAGGAAGCGAAGTCGAGCGGCCTGATACGGAGAGCTTTCGACGCAATGAACCTGCAGAGTGCGCAAGTGGCTCCTCCAAGGATGAAACCTTAGGCTCCGCATGTTATCGGTGCGCGGGGCGGCATTCGCCGCCCTGTTTTTTGGAGTGTCATATGGCCGATGCCGCCGCGCTAAAAGAACTCGTGCCAACCGGAAAGCTTCGGCTTGCTATCGCGGTTGCCCCGTCGCCGTCGGCGCAATTCGCCGTCAGGGACGGAAACAGTTACCGCGGAGTGGCCGTCACGCTTGGCCGTGCGCTGGCCGAACGGCTCGGCGTGCCGCTCGAGATCATCCCGCATCAGGCCTCCGGCGAGATACAGAAT
>JBKPLN010000720.1:0-3550 GCA_046731635.1 Pseudomonadota bacterium
TGAAACGAGCGTGCTCACCAGACGGGCGGCCATGGGTCTGGACAATTACTGTGCGCGAACAGCCGCCATCGTCCTTAAATAATCACGGCTATTCAGAGACCCGCGAACAGGCGATGGCGGATTTCAAAAAACAATGGTCAAATTGATCTATCGAATAAGCCGGCGGCCGACTGGGGTTTGAATCAGCCGGCCGCCTGTGTGAGCGAAAACCTAAATCCGCAGGTATTGGTGATGAAGTCCGCCGAGGATTGGGTGTGATTTGACATTTCCAGTCCGTTGAACCAGGCGAGAGACCGGCGCATCTTTACTAGTTTCCGCGATACGGTTTGCAGGTTCCATCTACGTAGTCCGGCGGGGCGCTCGTACAGTAGCCCGCGCTAGTCGCGACAACCCAGCCGTTGCCCCAGCGAACAATAGAAGTGATTTTCCCAAGGCCCGGCACCGTGTCCCCGCGCGTCACCCTCAAGATGCCGATAGGCCCCTGCACGACGGCGGTGCCATTTGTCACTTCACGAAGCGTCCAATCCGCAATGGTTGTCGGTGTCGTCTCCGGCCTAGCGAGTATTGATTGATCCTGTGTGGAGGGGGAAGGCATCGCCTGTTTGGTGTTCTGCTCCACCTGCCGCGTCGCAGTGTCTTGAGTCGTTTGTTCTTGCTTTGCAGCGACTTGCTCTTCGCTATGCTCATCGCGTTCCAAATCATTCTCAAGTTGCTGTGCCAACTCCTCCTGAGTTAGCGCAGCAGAGTTATCTTGCGTGGCTGTAGGGTCAGCTGGCTTTGTTGCAACATCGGAAGGCCTTATCGTCGTCGAGACGGATAACAACCGACCCAATGAGGGAATCCGGCTCCCGACCATCTCCTTTACTTCGTCACCGTGTGACTGCCAGGCAAAGGTAGCGCCGCCGCCGATCAGAACCGCGATAGAAAATACGCAAGGCCGCGAGATATCCGCCCGCCAACGCTTGGCCTCACTATTCCACCATCGCTGCTTGCACGCGCCGATGAGGTGATCGAGTGAGCACTAACGTCCGCTATTGGCCATAGCGGACATTGGCTATGCGCTGCGCATGTCCGCTTTTGGCCCATTGTTTTTTGCGCCGCTTGATGTCCGCTTTCGGGGGTAAAGCGGACATTGCACTGGATTGTCCCTATGTTCGCTCGTGACCCTAAGCGCACATCGCGATAGCCACAATGAAGCGTGCTGCCGCTACTGCATGTCAATGGGTTGATAACGCCCGGTCGCGTCGAGCTGTGTACCCCACACCTTGTGCACGCCCTGATGATCGGATCGGCTGAAAGTCACGGGTGTGCCGAGCCCAATATCGAGGTCGCGGAGATTCTCGAGAGTTGCTACCAGCCTTTCGGTGTCGAGCTGAGGGCCATTCTGTTTCAACGCTTCAATCAACACGTTGGCCGCCACGTAGCCTTCGAGAGACACATAATCCGGCGCCTCTCCCGGGAAGTATTTGGCGAGCGCATTTTTGTAATCGATCACCAACGAAGAGTGGCCATCAAGCGCAGGGACGACCTGCGTCACGATCACTCCATTTGCGAATCTCTTGCCCAGCAGCATCAGCTCGTTCGCCAGCGCGGTGCTGCCGACGAACGAAACACTGGTGTAGATCATGTCCGGGAAAAGATCTTTCGTCTTCTCAATGAATTTAGCCGCGGCCCGATAGGCGGGCACCATGACCACTGCTCTTATGGGAACGCGGCTCTTTTTGAGTTGCTCGACAGCGTCGTCCACGTCGACGGTGTTGCGCTGGTAATGGAGGCGCAAGACCGCGTTGTCATCGCCGCCCAGCGCGCGAACAGCCTTTGTCACGCCGACAAAGCCGGAGTCGCCATACGAATCCGCCTGGGCAAAGACCGCGATCTGCTCCGGCTTTAGCTGCCTAACCTTTACCAGATAGTGCACCGTGGCGGCGGTCTCTTCAGCGTAGCTGGCGCGGTAGTTGAAAACGTATCGGTCGGGTGGATCGTTCCTCAGCAAGCCGGCGCCGGTGAAGGCCCCGAAAAACAGCATCTTACGCTCAAGGGCATAGGGCAATGCGACCACCGCCGTGGGCGTTCCCACGTTGCCGACTACTCCAAAAACTTGGTCTTTCTCAAAGAGCTGCTTCATTGTTTCGGCCGCCCGAGCCGGTTCGTAACCGTCGTCTGCGGCGATGAGGCGGAGCTGCCGGCCGTGCACCCCGCCATTGGCGTTGGCCACGTTGAACGCCGCCACGATGCCCCGGTTCATATTCTGGCCGAGTTCCTTGGTCGGACCACTCAGTGCTGCGGAAATCCCAAACCGAATTTCGTTGTCGGTTACGCCGCGAAAGGTAGTCCTGACGCTGCCTGGTTCTGGCCCGGTTGGCTGGGCGGGCGACGAAAGCGACGCGTGCGTCTGTGTGGAAGACTGACCAACGGAAGCCGGTGCTGCCGGCGCAACAGGGGCCGCTGCAACCCGCGCGGCCGGAGCGATCGGTTCATTCGACGGCGCGTTACTCGGGGTCAGCACATCAGATTTAGATGTTTGGACTGCTCGCGAAACTGTGTCGAACAGCGCGTGCACGCCTTGCGAGATCGGCTTTGCGAAAATGAGCATGAGTGCGATGACGGCCGCAAATGTGACGACTAACGCTATCCGACCGATCAATGATGTCGACGTCCTTTCCTCTAACCGATGTGGCGGTGGTGGCGGCTCCGGGACAGGTTCTGGCACGGAAGAAAAATCGGATGTCGTCCGACGATCCTGACTTGCAATTTTGGGCAAAGGAGCGGTTCGCGCCGAAGGGACATACGCTGTTTCGGCGGAAGACGACGGAGTCGTCGGATCGCGAAACGGTTTAGGCGCATACTTACTAAGTTCGGAATCATTGCCGTCGTCGGGGATCGGAGCACTCATGATCGCCTCACACGCGCTGGCCTCTGAATCGCCTCTCACGCGCTGGTCTCTGATCAGATTTATTTTTTATTTGTGTCTTGACCGATCAGGAATGCTGAGACGTGGTTCGGAGCTTAGCCTGCACGTTAATATTAATTTAACCGAGGTAATAAAGTTCCATATGGTTAAAACCGGGCCTTACGCCCTGCGTGGTTTTTTTAGCTTGCAAGGACACCGATGAATGCATGTGGGACACTCTTGGCATCGCGGTCTTTATCGCTTTTGATGGAAATTTCTAAGGTGCCCACGCCACACACCAATGATGAACTGACCATGTACCAAGTCTCGCGCTCAACACGGATGAGGGTCATGAAATCCTCCAATGTCAAACGCTCCATCGTTATTGATGGACACAGCACCAGCGTAGCCTCGAAGATGCCTTCTGGAACGGCCTGAAGAAAATCGCGCGTCCCCGCCCATGTCACTGCCGAAAATGGTCACAGAGATCAATGAGGCGCGAGCGGCGTAACAGTTCCCAGACGGCTTCAGATTCATCCTTGGAAATAGACTGTTCGCGCGCCGCACAAAAAATAACCCATTGGATTCTGAAATCTACTATCATGATAGCCGTCGGATCCCGCGCGAAGAAAATGGCCGAATGAGCGTCAAGACATACTG
>JBKPLN010000721.1:0-2369 GCA_046731635.1 Pseudomonadota bacterium
CGTTCGGGGAAAGCGCGTGCAAGCGCGGCGCGATTGGCCTGCACGATGCCGCGCTCGGTGATCAACCCGGTGATCAGTCGCGCGGGGGTAACGTCGAAAGCAAAATTTGCAACCGGCGATCCGTCGGGAACGATTTGCACCTTCTCGATGTTGCCGGAGGAGGTCTTTCCACTCACAGTCGCGACTTCGTCGGCCGCCCGCTGTTCGATGGGAATCTCGGCAAGACCGTCGTCGATCGTGAAGTCGATCGTCGGCGAAGGCAACGCGACGTAGAACGGCACCTTGTTGTCGCGGGCGGCGAGTGCCTTGAGATAAGTGCCGATTTTATTGCAGACGTCCCCTTGTGCCGTCACGCGGTCGGCTCCGACGATGGCGAGGTCAACCAGCCCGTGCTGCATGAGATGCCCGCCGGTATTGTCGGCAATGACGGTGTGCGGCACGCCGTGATGGCCCAGCTCCCAGGCGGTAAGCGCGGCGCCCTGGTTGCGCGGCCGCGTCTCATCGGCAAAAACATGGACGGGCAGACCTTTGTCGTGAGCCATATAGATTGGCGCCGTCGCCGTGCCCCAATCGACGGTGGCCAGCCAGCCGGCGTTACAGTGGGTCAGCACGTTTACCGGTGCGCCCTTTTTGGTTGCGGCAATTTTTTCAATGATTGGCAGTCCATAGCGGCCGATGCCCTGGTTGATCGCAACATCCTCATCGGCGATCTCGCTTGCTCGCCGTAGGGCCGCTTCCGCGCGCTCGGCGCGCGGCCGGTTGCGCACCGCGGCCGATATTTCGTCCAGCGCCCATTTGAGATTGATGGCCGTCGGACGCGTCGCAATCAGGGTGGCACAGGCATCGTCCAGTGCTTCGTCGGATGCGTCGGCGCGCAGGGCGAGCCAGAGGCCATAGGCTGCCGACGCGCCGATCAGCGGCGCGCCACGCACCTGCATGGTCACGATCGCGCGCGCGACATCGTCAAGCGTGGCAAGCCGTACAGTGGCAAAGCGATGGGGTAACAGCGTCTGATCGATAATGCCAAGGCTCGCGCCATCGCTTTCGACCCAGACCGTTCGCATTTGCTTGCCGTCGATTTTCATTGCTAAGAAATAACCCCGTTTCGCGTGCTGCGCAAAGCCAGATCATTCACGCCCGAGAACCGCCATGCCCGTCGATTACGAGGTTGAATACGACAACCGCTCCCGCGTCCCCGAACATCCCGAGATTTTTGCACGCTGGCAACGCGAGGCGGCAGCGTATCGAGCGAGCGCGCACAACCCCAAGCTCGGCATTGGATTTGGCCCTTCATCGCGGCGGACCATGGACCTCTTCCCGGCCAAGGATGACGACAAGGCCCCCCTCGCCATGTTCATTCACGGTGGCTATTGGCGCTCGCTCGAGCCATCGATGTTTTCGCAAATGGCGGCGGGACCGAATGCGCGCGGGATAACGGTCGCAGTCGTGGGTTACGATCTTTGCCCGCATTGTTCGATCTCCGACATCATCGAGCAGATGCGCAGTGCCTGTCTGGCCCTCTGGCGTAAGCGCCGCCAGCGTATCTGCGTCTACGGCCATTCGGCCGGCGGGCATCTGGCCGCGTGCATGGTGGCACAAGACTGGAAAGCTTTCGCTTCCGATGCCCCCGCCGATCTCGTGCCGGCCGCGTATGCGATCTCCGGTGTCTTCGATCTCGCACCGTTGGTCCATTGCTCGCAAAATCTGGATTTGCGTCTCGATGAGGCGGAAGCGCGCCGGGTATCGCCGCTCCATTGGCGCGTGCCGCCCGGCCGCAGCCTGGACGCAGTCGTTGGCGCACTGGAATCGAAAGAGTTCTTGCGCCAGAGCAGCATGATTGCCGAGTCATGGCAACAACGCATGGTGCTCACCCGTTACGAAGAAATAGCGGGCACAAACCACTTCACGGTCGTGGATCCTCTCGGCAATCCAGATAGTGCGATGACCGCACGTGTCGCCGCGATGGCGCACAGCGTAAACAACATGGTGCTGTAGCACTTCACGCTCCCAGCATTATCGATTTGGTCGAGGTGCGCTGCCTCTCGTTTCCCCTTCCCCCTATTGGAGGAGCCGCATGAACCGGGGGAACCGCAATAGGAATATTATCTTGACGATCGGAAAGGGTCGGTGGTAGGATTAAAGTCCGATATCTAAGATTTTGGTGCCGCTTTGAACCCCTTCCTCAAGATTCCGCCACGAGCTTCCTTGTCTTCAACGCGACCATGCCGCACTCCGCCTCGAATTGGAGGGCATCAAGCGTGCCTGCTCGTAAGTACGATCCCAATCAGCCTCGTGTTGCTCGCGGGAATCCCGATGGTGGCGAGTGGACAAGCAACGGTAGTCAATCGTCGATTCAACCTGTCTTCTAT
>JBKPLN010000722.1:0-3649 GCA_046731635.1 Pseudomonadota bacterium
CCTTATCGCCGAGCGCCTCTCGTGCGATATCGTAGAAGCGATCACCGGTGCAGTGCCCTGTGATCAAATAATTCGGATTAATCTGCCGGAATTCCTCGATGGTCTTGCCGATGTAGTCATCGCCAAGCGGCGGAACGATATGAAATCCGCCGATCACGGCAAATACTTTATCCACTCCGGATACGGCGATCGCCTGGCGCACGGTGTTAATCACGCCGCGATGACTGCACGATGTCAGTACGACTAAGCCCCGGTCCTTGACCAAAAATGTGGTGCCTATCTCATGCTCGAAATCATCGGTGATGTAGTCACCGGTATTTTTGGCCGCGGGCATTTTTTCTGGAAAACAGCCGAAGCCATCGAAAATACCGATGATCTCCGTACTCGGTTGGAGTGGTTGTTCAAACGAGGTCTGACCGATGCGCCCCGTCGTGAAAGCATGATCGGCGACCAGCGCAGGCTCGGATGCCATCATCAGCGACAAGTCGGTGTCGAGGATCGCTTTGCGGTCGAGGGCGCCGAACTGGCCAGCGGGGGTGCGGCGGATGCAGAAACAATCCTCACCGCCAACATAGAATGGCAGTTTCGGCTTCAGCTTTCCCTTGTTGGCTTTGAGGAAGCCGACCATGCCGCCAAAGTGGTCGTAGTGACCGTGGCTCAGGACCAATGCATCGAAATATGCCGGGTCGACGTTAAGAATTGCCATGTTGTTCAACAGCACTTCCGGCGTGTAGCCGAAATCGATCAGGATATGACGGGTCTCATCACCGCGTTGCGATTCGGCGCACATGGCGAGCCCCCATTCACCGTTAAGCGTGGCGCGTGGCGGGCGGTCGGGCGCAAGGTTGCCGCGGGTGTGCCGCTCAACAGTGAGCCCATCGCATGTCTCGGACGGGACGAATTGGATCACGATATTGTCAGTGACCATATGCACCGCAAGGCGGTCGACGTCCGGAACGGCCCGGCCAAGTGTTTTTGCCGGTGCGGTGCGGGCATTTGCGGTAAGCGCCGCCATCATGGCCGTCACGAAGCCGACGCCGCCTGCGCAAAGGGAGCTCGTGGCTGGCAAGAATGAGGCAGCTGCATCTTGGGCGCAGGGACCAAACAGCATGCACTTCCTCCTTTCGAAATGATGGCGGATCATCTCAAGCCGTAAGCGCCGCTTCGATCGCGGGCAGCGCCATTATGAAGCCCATTCGCAGCCCCTCATCGCGCAGGCGCTGGAGTTCGTGCGTGAGAGCCGGATCAGCTTGGCCTCGGGCATGGGCCGCCAGCGCCCGCCCTCGAGCGATGAAGAAATCGGCCCAAGGGAGCGGTTCAGGCTTGGTAAAGTCCTCGAGTGTCTTTGCATAGCGCTCGATCTCATCGAGATCTCCGAGTTCAAGCGCCACATTCATGGCGTCGGGATAGAAGCGCAGCTGATTATGGCCGAAACATCCGGCGTCGATGAGAGCCTCGCCTTCTGACAAAGCTCGACGCTTATCTCCCGCCTCCTCGAGTGCAGTTGCGAGCGCGCCGAGAATGTGAGCCCCGTGAAACGACCTCCCGAGCTCCTTGCTCAGGGCTACAGCTTGCTGCGACAGGGTGATCGCTTCGCCACGGTGCCCGCCCGTAAGAGCTAGGCGCCCGAGAGTGACCAGACAAGTCTGTTCGAAGCGCCGCGCCCCTAAACGGCGGACAAGCTCTTGTGCACGCCTAATAAGCTCGTGGCAGTGATCGCGCTGACCGAGAATAAAGGAGGACGTGACGGCTCCTAGGGTGGCGTTCAGCTCGGCTCGCTGATGACCGACTCTTGCCGCAGCGTTCGCGGCGGCCAGCGCCTCCGCGAGTACAATCTGCTGTGGCGCGAAATACAGCTTAGCCGCAATTATCTGGGCCAAATTGGCGACCTCGATGCGGCCGAGGCCGTGCTGACGGCTAAGCTCTACGCATTCGTGCAGTCGCGCATGCGCGCTGATCATGTGCCCCCGCATGTATTCTTCATCGCCGAGGCCGCCGAGGGCTGCTGCCTCAAGTTCGACGGCACCAACTTCACGCGCGAGTTGCAAGCTCTCGGTGTGCTCCTTTAGGCAGCCCTCAATATTGCCTCGCGGGAAGAAGAGGTTACCCTTCATGTAATGGATGCGCGCCCGTTCCTCGAGGAGTCCGTACATGGCGGCTACGGACTCGGCGCGGTCGAGATCGGCAAAGGCGCCATCGACATCGTCCGTGACTCGCTTCACGGCGGCACGCCCGATCCAGGCCCGGCAGCGATCCGCATCCCTGGTCGCGATCTCAAAGGCCCGTTCGTAAGCGCTCAGCGCCTCCTTCATCAAGCCAAGGTCGTGCAGAAAGTCAGCTTCGAGGTTTCGTAACGCGAATCGGTCGGCGTCGTCCGTGGCGAGCGCCAGACCGCGGCGCACCAAGCGAAGAGCTGTTTCATAGCGGTATTCCCCGGCTTGGGCGCGGGCCGCTGATAGATAACCGCGCGCCGCTTCGGGATCCTCGGCGCGCTCGAGATGCTCTGCGCGGAGCACCAGATCGCGCGTCGCGAACCACGTCGCCGCCTTGCGATGCAAGTCGCGCCGACGGCTCTTCAGTAGCCCGTCATAAATCGCATCCCGAATGAGGGCATGCGCAAACAAGAAGTCGCCACCGTACGGTCGCATGAGGTGGTGCGCAACGAGACGTTCTGGCGCGTAATCCGGCTTGGCCAGCAGGTAGCGTAGGGCCTCGGGACTGAACCGCTGGCCGAGAACCGACGCGGTCTGCAACGCGGTGCGATCCAATTGATCGAGCTGGTCTAGGCGCGCTTGCACCAGACTTGTTATAGAACCAGGCACACCCGTGTCGGCGCTCTCTTCGGCGTGGCGCAAAAGCTGCTCGAGAAACAAGGGATTGCCAGCCGCGCGTGCAATACATGTCTCGACCGCCCCAGCGCTTGTCGTCACAAAAGCGTCAGCCAGCGCGCGCTTGTCCGCATCGTGCAGCGGCCCGAGATCAATCGTAATCAACGGGGCAGCACTCGGAAGGTGCCAAGTCTGGCTCGCGGGCTCACCCTGGATCCGCGTCGTCGTCAACACGAGGAGTGGGCATCCCGGAGCGGCCTTCGTCAACTCCGCGAGATAGGTCAGCGTCAGCTTGTCCGCCCAGTGCAGGTCTTCAACGATGAGCAATCTCGGCTGCAGGCGGCTCGCCCGTTCAGCAAGCCGGAAGAGCGTGCGTTGCTTACCCTCGATGCGCATCGCGTTGTTCATCGCGTCATAGGCAGCGCGCTGTTCCGTCGGCTGCGGAAGATCGAGGAGATCGTTCAGGAACACCGCATCCTCGCGGTCCACGAGGCCCGCGCCCAGCGCCAGCTCGGCCGCTGCCCGCGCCGCCGTGGCATCGCTTGAAACCTCAAGGCCGAGCATGCCACGCACCAGGGCGCGGATTGCATCCCGGCCTGCGCCTGTGCCGAAGTCGAGCACGAGGCCGGTGTGGCAAGCAAAGCCCGCTTCGCGCGCACGCCGCTGGAACTCCTCAGCCAAGCGCGTCTTGCCGATGCCGGCCTCGCCGCGCACATGCACAACATGACCAGCCGCAGTCTCCCGACATGCCTGCAGGGCCGCGACGAATTGGCGAACCTCAATCTTGCGATCGACGAGCGGGTAGTGATAAGGCAGCGGAC
>JBKPLN010000723.1:0-3340 GCA_046731635.1 Pseudomonadota bacterium
CCGATTTCGACAAAGTGCCCGGGGTGCTTTCGACGACCTCGGGATACATCGGTGGACATGTTGCCAATCCAACCTACGGTCAGGTCTCCGGCGGCGGCACAGGACACGCCGAAGCGGTGGAAATAATCTATGACTCGAACAAGGTCAGCTATGACCAGTTATTGTCCTACTATTGGCGCAGCGTCGATCCGACCGTGAAGGACCGGCAGTTCTGCGACGTCGGCGATCAGTATCGCACCGCGATCTTCGTCCACGACGACGAGCAGCGCAGGCTCGCTGAGGCCTCAAAGAAAAAAATTGAGGCAGAGTTAAAGCAGCCTGTCTATACCCAGATCGTGGACGCTGGACCTTTTTATAAGGGGGAGGAGTATCATCAGGATTTCCATCAGAAGAACCCCATCAGATATAAGTTCTATCGGTGGAACTGCGGCCGCGATCAACGACTTGAACAGCTGTGGGGAACGCGCAAAGGAGACAGCTGAATGATGAACCGGCGCACTATGTTGACCGCTGGTGCAGCGCTGTCAGCCCTCGCGGCCAGCGCTGGATTTGGCAAGGCACAAACGATGACAGCGACAACAGACTATCGCAAGCTTTCCGATATGGACTGGCGCCAGCGCCTTGATGCAAGCCAATACATGGTGCTGCGGCAACACGGCACCGAACGTCCCGGCAGCAGTCCGCTCAATAAAGAAAAGCGCAAGGGTACCTTCGTCTGTGCCGGCTGCGACCTGCCGCTTTTCTCCTCGGAAACGAAGTTCGAAAGCGGCACGGGCTGGCCGAGCTTCTATCAGCCTTTGCCTAGTGCAGTGGAGACTAAGACTGACCGGTCGCTTTTCATGACGCGTACCGAGGTGCACTGCGCGCGTTGTCTCGGCCATCTTGGTCATGTCTTCGACGATGGACCGCCTCCGACCGGGTTGCGCTATTGCATGAACGGCGTGGCTATGAAGTTTATCCCGCAGTCCCCGGCTTCCTCATGAGGGCTAACCATTCGCGACGATAGGGATGTTTTCCGCGCGCCGGCATAACAGTTTTGTGACGGGCGTTGTATGGTCGATAAGTTCCTCGTCATAGGCGATTAGATTTGCCCCGCGCTTTAACCGAGCCGTTGTGCGATGCAAACATGCCGGCCCGATCAACCCGCGCGTTCCGGTCGAGCCGGCGGCTCCAGTGCTTCCGCGTCAGTTACAGAGAAGCGAATTGATATTGTCGGCCGGTGGGCGGATGTATATAAGCCTGCCCACGCTAGGGGGCCGCCCCCCTTCAAAAACAGAAGAAGACCAGGGAGTTGGTAAGAATGCTGGCCAAAACCAAGAATTATCGGCCGTCGGACAAAGAGCCATTTATGAACGAGCGCCAACGCGAATATTTTCGGGCAAAACTGCTCGCCTGGCGAGAAGATATACTCAAGGAAGCCAAAGAAACATTGCAACACCTCCAGGAAGAAAATCAAAACCACCCTGATCTTGCTGACCGCGCATCTTCGGAAACCGACCGCGCAATCGAACTGCGCGCGCGCGACCGCCAACGCAAGCTCATCGCTAAGATCGATGAGGCGCTGGGGCGTATCGAGGACGGCACCTACGGCTATTGCGAGGAAACCGGCGAGCCAATCTCTTTGCGTCGGCTGGAAGCCCGCCCGATCGCGACACTCTCGGTTGAAGCGCAGGAGCGGCACGAGCGTCGAGAACGCATATACCGCGACGATTGAGACCCGCCAGCTTTTCAATTGCCACGTCGCGCAGGCGAAGCCGGTATTGCAACGGCCTCAAATTGTTATGCTCGAATTCTGAGCGTCCCCATAAAGACACTGAGAACGCCACTAGCCTTGCCATTTGCCGATGTTTCGTAAAAGTCATTTCCGATGTCGACATGCCAAGCGATATGGCCGATTGGCACCCCGTCATGGCGATTCCATATTGGGCCTCGAGCCTTCCTTGGGCACGAGCAGAAATGCAAGATACGTTCATAATCGTGTAGAAGAGCGCGGCCAATATCGGGGTTTTGATGCGGGTCGCTCGGCTGTCGCCCGCAGATAAGACACGGCTGCGATGCGACGAACTTGAGATGCGCCTTGTCACGCAGCCGCTTGGGCTCGGCAATGGCGAGTTGGCTCTTGTCGATCCGACTGGAACCAGAATCGTGCCCGTTCGGGACAAGCGGCGGAGCTAACGGTGTCTGTTTTTGCTCGGCTGAAGTTTTTCGCAGCTGGTCCATCAACGGCGCATATTGGCGGCGGCCGTAATAGCGCGACGGCCGTGGAATCGGCGTTGTATCATCGGGATGAAATCCGAAGCGCTGTATGGGTTCTGCCTGAGTAGATGGGATCGGCATTCCTTGCTGGATTGATGGGAGCTTACCAAGCCCATAAAGCGCGAGCCCGAACGGTTTGCCGAAGGTGGCTAATGCACGCTTGGTGGCATCGGTTTCCGCGGCTTTGAGCGCGGTGTCGTGCACTTCACCAGGTGAGGCGCCGCGGCCTTCACCGGAGCCGCGACCTTCCCGAATGATGGTTGAACCGCCGGCCTGCACCGAGATCCGCACCCGGGCAGTATAGACGGCAAGAAAGGCGCCACGATTTTCGCGTGTGAGGACGCAGCGGGATTCGACCGTCTCCCGGCTCCAACCATCAAAGCCGAAGATTCGGTTGGCTTCCGAGATCGCGTACCAGCCCTCGATATAGGAGAGTTCGCGCCCATTGGCTTCGCGCGTGCGGACGTAGCGGTGATCGAGATTGCGCCGCAGCGCTTTCACCTGTTTTGCTGAGAAGCCCATCACCGTGTCCTCACGCTCAAAACGGGCTCGGGGTTGGAGAGGGCGACGCCGGCAATTTCCGCGCCTTGTTTGAGGTCATTCGCCAATCCCTGGCGGTTGAGACGGGGCTCCCGCGGCTCCCAGTAGATGCAGGGGACCGCCGTCTCATCGATCACCATCAGGGCAGGGGTCCCGGGGCGGATGGAGGCGGTAAAGTCGGGTGCCGAGAGCTTTTTGAGATCAAGTTCAACCATCACATCTTTGGCGATCTGCCGGCGTTTGGCGGCTCTGTCCTGCAAGCGGTCGCGGCGTGCCTGCATTTCCCCGATGCGGCCCTCAAGTCCGCTGGCCAGGGCCTGGTCGGCGAGGGCGGCCCGAATGATGGCGCTGAGGATTTCATGCAGGTCGGTGAGCCCCTCGGCGGTATCGGCGAGGGTTTGCTCATCGATCTGCGGGTCTTCGTCAAGGATGCGGTCGCGGATTGAGCGGTAGATGGTGGCGGCGAAAGTCAACTGATGCATGGTTCCCCTCAATCCCATTCGATTGATAATAACTTAAATAATATAAAACAAATGGATTCGGA
>JBKPLN010000724.1:0-1575 GCA_046731635.1 Pseudomonadota bacterium
GCATTGCAACGGATTCGCTCCGCGGTCCCGTTCTCCGGCTTGAGCGATCCTGATCCGGACCAGCTGCCGGCAAACTCGGCGAATGGACCAGCCTGCGCGAGTGCGGACGGTAGCGGGATATTGAATGACACCAGGGCAAGCAAACTGCAGCCGAGAATGCCTGCTGGCAAAAGCCTGAATGGACTATCGAATGTGCGTCGCAAGAGTCTATCCCTTCAAAGTTAGTGTTGAAGAGGAAGGAAAGCCCCCATCCATAAACGGTGAAAGGGGTAGTTCTGGTTCCCGGCTAGGATGGCCGTCCGGGCCGGCTCCGTCTACTGCGATATCGTGACGGTTTCAGGGTCGCTGGCGCCGCATGAATGTCCGCAACGATCCTTGATGATCCCATGGCAGCGGACGGGTTTGTCTTGCTGCAGTCGACCCGGTTGGCGTCCCCCGAGACTGCATGACGTCGCACGCTCCAAGATCACCATCAGGCTGAGGTTATCGCCGTCAGGGTCCCCGTCCCGCCTTCGCCGATCAGGTGCGGGGTGGCGCGCAATGTGCGTGCGCGAGCCGCACTCCGGCGATAGTCACCTCGATGGTCTCACGCCTCTTGCCCCCGAGAACGGCAATTTGTCGCACACCATGTTGCCGCGACAAGTCGCATCGCAAACCTGTGCCGATGCTGGCGTGCTGGCAATTGTACTTGAGTTGCACCGCGGTCCCCTGATACTGCATATTGCAGCGATACGGACTCAAGGAAACGTGATGCGTCATTTCACCATAGACTTGTACGCCGTTGTTTTTTCCATCGTGATCGCGATCGCATTCGTGTCCGCAGCCACTGCGGCGCCCAAGCTGTCGGAGGCTGACGACGCAGCCATTAAGGGCGCGATCGCCTCCTGCAAGGCCGATGCCAAAGCCAAGAAAATCGGCTTTACATCACGCCGGGCATTTCTCAGAGATTGCGTGACCGAGACGATCAAGAACAATCCGCCGAAGCGCTAGCGCGGCTCTGGGACAGGCGCACCGGCCTGCCGAATTTCATATTGATCCAACTTCCTCTTGTATTCCTCGACCATGCCCTCGAGGCGCGACACATTTTGCAAAAGACGTTCGCTGGTCAGGCTTAGCAGATAATAACCAAACTCCGGGTTTTGAAAGTAAAGCTCAAGCAGCGTCTCGTAAGTGATGGTGAGAACATCCCCGCTCTCGATGCATTTGACCGTTTGTGTTCGCCGATTTTTCGGTGCAACGAAGCCTAGCTCGCCCATGATGCGTCCGGGAGGAACCTCGATATTGATTTCCGCCACCAGGAATTTTCCCGTGACCGTCAGGAACATTTCGTTCGCCACGTCGCCCTTGTGGAACAGCACGTCACCCTTGCGGTACTTTCTCGGCGTCATGTACGGCCTGAGCCAATCCATCGACAAATCGCCCTGCGCGGACGTCCGTGCCTTCTTGACGAGCGTAAGCATCTGGCGGAGGCGAATGACGTTGATCGGCAGCGAGAGCAGGTAAAGCAGCAATGTCGACACCGCGCCCGCGACGACGCCGTACGCGATGAAGAAAGCGATGCTGATGATACCGATG
>JBKPLN010000725.1:0-9284 GCA_046731635.1 Pseudomonadota bacterium
ACATAAACCGCGCTCGAGGATCCTGATCCTCGATACGAAAGATAGTTTCAACTCGCAGGATCTATTTCTGGATGCTTGGGAACGGCACTATCGGGGTATGATCGAATGGCTACCTGCCCAATTCACCGGTGGAATAAAGGCCATCGACGTGAAGGAGCGATCCGTCAAGACTGCGAGCGACACATTCAAGGCCGCGGTCGCAAATGTCATACCCCCGCAAATGGCCGGCCAGTTCGCGCAGCAAATCGGCCTCGTGGATCATTCTGGCTGGTGTCCAGTTGATCCTATAACTTTCGAATCGAAGCTACAGCCGGGAATTCACGTCGTGGGCGATGCGACCAGTGCCGGCGACATGCCGAAATCGGCGTTCGTTGCGAATAGCCAGGCCAAGGCCTGCGCGTTTGCTATTGCCGCGGCGCTGACTGGGTCCGAGCGCCAACCTCCTCATTTGTTCAACACTTGCTATACTTTTCTTAGTCCCGACGATGCGGTGAGCAATGCTGTCAGCTTCAAGCCTGCGGCCGGAACGATCAAGATCGTCGACAACTTCGTCAGCCAGTTGCAGGAAAGCGCCGAAACCCGCCACCGGGCCGCACGCGAGGCGCAAAGCTGGTACGCTGCCTTTACGCGCGACACGTTCGGCTAGTGCCCCGCTTCCGAAGTTCGTGATACTTCGCGACGAACGAGCAAAACTATGATTCTCGTGCCGCTTTTCATTTGACGTTCCCAAGACGGAGCTTGCGGCAACTGTGACAGGGACTTCAAATCGGCAGGCACTAGACACGCAGGTCAACCCGCTTGGAGGGCTTCACTAGTGATCGGAACGGCCGTGCTACGAGGTGGAGGAACGCTCTCCGGCAAAGTGGATAGAACTGGCTCGGGCAGCCGCTCCAACCGCAGCGAATTCAGGACCACGACGATGCTCGACCCGGCCATCACTGCCGCCGCCAGCACCGGCTGAAGCACTCCGGCCATCGCCAGCCCCACGGCGATCAGATTGTAACCCAACGCCCACGCCAGGTTGCTGAGAGTGGTCGCGCGAACGGCGCGAGCGACATCGATCGCCCACGGCAGCATCCATAGCCCTCCCGGAGGGAGCACGACCGCGGCGGCCTCGCGGGCGAGATCCGTCGCCGAACCAACGGCAATTCCCACATCGGCTTCGGCCAACACCGGCGCGTCATTAAGGCCATCACCGACCATCGCGACTATTCCATGATTACGTCGGCGCCGTTCCAGCGTCGCGCGTTTGGCCGCGGGCAATAGGCCTGCCTCGATATCGTCGCTCTCGATCCCGACCGCTGCGGCAATTCGCTGCGCAGCCGCCCGAAGGTCGCCGGTCAATAGTATCGCCTTCACTTTGCGGCAACGCAAAGCTTCGACCGTCGCGCGCGCCTCTGGGAGCGGCGTATCGTCAAGCGACAGCACGGCATGCACCCCCTCGCCCCAGCCGACATAGATCACCGAGTGGCCTGTCGCTTCGCGCAATCGCCCGCGCTCGGCCAGATCGGAGGCGAGCGGCCAACCCAACTCGCGCATCAAGATCGCGCTGCCAGCCACCACGGTCTGACCGTCCAACTTGCCGCGGATGCCGCGTCCCGGCACGACCCGAACGTCGCGGCTGGCCATCGGCTCGAGTCCACGCGCCGCAGCCGCGGCAACGACGGCGCGGGCCAAGCCGTGCTCGGAATGGCGTTCCAGTCCCGCGGCATGCGCGAGCACCACATCGATGCTGGTGCCGTTAGTGTCAATGGCGACAATTCGTGCCTTGCCTGAGGTGAGCGTGCCAGTCTTGTCGAAGGCGATCACCCCCATGCGCGCGAGCGCCTCGAGCGCGGCGGGGTCGCGCACGAGGCAGCCGTGCCGGGCCAGTCGTCCGATGCCAAGCGACGTGGCCATCGGCGCCGCCAGTCCCACCGCGCAGGGACAGGCCACAACCAGAACAGAGAGACCGATCAACAGCGCGTGGTCAAGCGGCAGGTGCTGTGCCCAGTACACCGATGCCCCAGCCCCCAGCATGAGAATAATCGGCACAAAGACACTGACAATGCTGTCGGCAAGGCGCTGACTTGGGCTGCGGCAGATAAGTGCGTCGCGCACCGATCGACAGATCTGCGCCCAGCGGGTCGCGTTTGCGTCGCCGCTGCTTTGGATGAGGAGCGGGCCGTCAATATTGGTGCTGCCGGCGATCACATGCGATCCAACATCCTTGGCGATCTGCCGGCTTTCGCCGGTAATCACGGCCTCGTCGGTGTGCGATTCGCCCTGTTTGACCACACCATCGACGGGAATGCGCTCCCCCGGCCGAATCCGCACCAACGTACCGGCGCCGACCTCGCGAACCGGCCGCCGGTACTCTCCGTTGCCATCAACGACGGTCGCCCACTCGCTTTCCGCCGCCAACAGCGGCTGCAGGTCACGCGCCGCCCGTGCGCGTGCGACGGCGTCGAGATAGTAGCCCACGGTGAACAGCATCAGCACCATGCTTGCAGTGTCGAAATAGACATTGGGGCCGCGCTCGATGACGGCGAAGGTTGAGTAGAGATAGGCGGCACCAACGCCGAGGACGATCAGCGCCGAGGAGGTCAGGCGTCCCTCCTTGCCGTTGAGCCAAGTCTCGCGCAGAAACGGTCCGCCGAGAATGATCACCGCGGGCGTTGCGAACAGCCAGAGCAGGAGATGAATCCAGGGAAGCATCTCGGCATCCGCGCCGCTGAAGGTGTCGGTATACAGAAGCAGGCTGAACAGCATGATATTCATGGAGAGAAAGCCGCCTACACCGAGCCGGATCAGCAGCCAGGCGGCCCCCCACTCCTCGGGTTTGCCGCTCTTGACTTGGTAGGCAATGCAGCAGCCGTAGCAGCAGAATGCGCAAGCCTCACCGTTCACTGTGCGCTGCATTGCCCGCCGCCCGATGGGTTGCAGGCAATGGCTGCACAGCGCACGGTCCGGTGCCGTCATGCTGGATGTCCTCCTACATGCGCGAAGTGCGCAGCAAAGGGCAGGATGCCGCGGCCGACGGTGACGAGACCGAGCAGCAGAATGCAGCTGCCGGCCAGCCATACGCCACGTTGCCGCCATGCCGGCGCCAGCGCTCGACCGACGCCGCCCGTCAGCAACAACGCGGGGAAAGTCCCGAGCCCGAACGCAGCCATGGTAAGAAAGCCGTGCAGTGCACCGGCCGTGCTCGCCGCCTGCGCGGCAAAGGCGTAGACCAGCGGACAGGGCAGGAAGCCATTGAATACGCCAAACGCGAGCGGGGCGGCACGTCCCGGCGCCGTCAAGAGGCTGCGCAGGGATGCAGCGGGGGTACTCGCGCCGGAACTGGTCGTGATGCGATGCAGGCGGGGCAGCAGACCAAAGAACTGCAGCGCCATGGCAATCATCAATAGTCCGGCGAGGATCGCGAGAATCCGCTGGCCGGTGTCAAGCGGACCACTCAGCAGCGGGACTGTCGTTCCCTGCGGCGTGCATATGACCTGGCCGAAGGCGCCCGCGAGTCCGCCGAGAAAGCAGTAGGTCGTCAATCGGCCTGTATTGTACAGCAGATGGCGCAGAACTGTAGCGCCACGTCCCTGCGGATCGCGGCCCAGCGCGCAAGCGAACCCGCCGCACATACCGATGCAGTGAAAACTGCCGGCGAACCCCGCCAGGAAGATTATCAGATAGGCGCTCATCGGCGCACGAGCCAGGCAACCCAACCAAAAAAGGCGATGGTGGCGATCGCGAAGCCGACAAACGCGATGACCTGGATCGCACTCACATCGGTGAGCGAAAAAACTGGATACTCCGACATGCGCCCTCCTGGTCAGCCGAAATAGACTCGGACCACGTTCATGGTGAGTTCGGAGAACAGGAAGAGCGCATTCAAGACTATGATGGCGAGAATGATCCGGGCTGCCAGCATCCTCTGCTCCTTCTCAACTGGCATCTCCTGCTCCCTTAAAATCAGCATTCAATCGGTTGCCGGCCTTCTTCAGGGCCGCGATCGCTAGATCCGTCCCCTTCCCAGCCCGCCCCAATAGACGATGAGATAGTACAGCGCCCAGGCGAAGAGGACGACATAGACAGCCAGCAGCCACACGGGAATGTAGCCGTGGCGAGAACGAATGGTGCCACCGGCGTACTCTTCCATCTCCTCCGTCTCGGCGGGTGAGCTGTTATTCGCCGTCGTGCTTGGCGTGCGCGTCGGATCCGTCATCGCCGACCTCCCTCTGCAGGAACCGTATGGATGCATCGTTGGCGCCGCTGAAGGCGCCCGAGAGCACGCCCCAAATGAAGACGGAGAGTGCACCGAGACTCATCATCAAGGCTGCAATGTAGGGGCCGACGATCTCGAAATAGATGGTCATCGCTCATTACTCCTTGCCGCCCCGCTGCTCGCCACGCTGTTCCCGTCGCGGCCGGCTGTGAACTGAGTGCCGCCGCGGCTCGCAGCGGCGCGGCCGCTTGAGATGTAGGCTTTGTCCGGTGTGCCGGCCTCGAGCGCGGGATCGTTGAGCGCTCTGCGATCACTGGGCGCGATCGGCAACGGTTCGCCGGTCAGCGGATCCTTGTAGGCCGATAGCGCAAGCACGTAGTAGGAGAGCGCCCAGCGGTCCTCTTCCGACAATGAATCCCGGTAGGATGGCATGGGCGTGCCGCTCAACCCGGTCGTCATAGTGCGGAAGATGTCCTCAACTGTGGAACCTGACTTGAATTGGCCGGCGGTGAGGTCCGCGGGCTTGCTTGGAAAGCCCAGATCGTCCTTCAGCCCGGGAGCCTTTTCGCCATCACCCTTCCCAGTTTGACCATGGCACTCCCAACACTTTGCATTCTGCCACACATCCTTAGCGCGAGTGAGCATCTGCTCAGACGGAACAGGCGGCCGCCCGATGTACAGGGGCGGACCCGGCGGTTCTTCTTTGAAAAAAGCATAGGGCTTTGCCGGATCGGAGCGGTCGATCGCCAGTTCATACTTGATGTACTGAATAACGGCGAGGCGGTCGATTAGCTGCAGCTCATGCCAGGCCGGCATCGCCGTGCCCCGAACGCCGCGTGTGATGGTGCGCAGAAGGTCGCCGTCGGTTGGCAGCGGCTCCTTGGTCAGCCTGAACTTGAAAACCGCCGCAGTGAAGTTTCTCGGGCGCTGCTTGTACATAAAGGTTGCAGCCGGTCCATTACCGTCGCCGCTCTCCCCGTGGCAGCCGAGGCACCGCCGCTGATAGACCTCCTTGCCATAGGCGATCCATTCGCTCGATCGTGGCACCGTAGCATCCATAACTTCGAGCTTTTGCGGCTCAAACAGGTCGCGCCACTTGCCGCGATTCATGCCAAGTTTTTGGAGATAAGCGATGAGACCTTGCAGCGCTTCTGTCTCGGCGGCGATGTTGACGGTGTCGCCGGTATATTCCTTGTTCGGTGTCCAAATGATCGGAGCCTTGCCGCGCGCCTGCATGGGCACAAAGAGAAGTCCATCGGCGTTCGGCGTGAGCTTGATCTGCTCCTTGCTTGCGAATGCAAACAGCCTCTCAGTAACAGGCGTTCGTTCGAGGCTACGATTACCAGCTCCGTCATCGACAATCTTGACGGGCTCGGCGGGCGTCTCGAACAGTCCCCGAAAAGGCGCCATGATCGAGTCCGGCGAGAGCATCCGGGGATTCCAGAAATGAGCGAGGTGCCATTCGTCGCTATACTTGAGCCCGACCCGCGTCAGATCCGGCCCGATACGCCGGGTGCCCCATAGGTGCGGCACATCGAAGGCGTATTCGCCGGCCTCGGAGACCGGACCCCAACGGCGCGTTTCGCCGGTCACCGGACGCACGTATTGCGAATGGCAGTACCAGCATCCCTCGCGTAGATACACCTGGCGGCCGAGCTTCTGCAGCGGCGTGTAATCGGTGGCGTCGGTCTTGATCCATTTGAGCTGTCCAAAATCAGTCCGGACCACGGCGGTCACGTCGGTGGTCCGCGCCGACGGCTCGATAAAAGGTAGAATCCCTTGGGTGGCAACAGCGAGGAAGAAGAAGAAGACCCCGGCCACCAGGGCAACAAAGCGCGCACTCATTCGGCCGGCCCTCCGGCGGGAATCGGAGCCGCACCGCGAGCTGGAATAGGCTCCTCGGCCGGCCGGCTGAGCGCGGTCATCATGAGATTGAAGACCAGCAGGGACATCCCGATGTCCATGGTGATGCCGCTGAGGGTACGCACCAGCCAATAGGCCTTCATCCGGGTCATCGTGTCGACCCACTCGGTGCCATTCATCCATTCGAAGCCTTGCTGCAGACCGCCGGCGGTCAGCACCAGACCCATGGTGGAAATACCGACAGTGATCAGCCAGAACGACCAGTTGCCAAGAGTCCATGACCAAAGCTCGCGTTTGAACGCGCGCGGCCACACGTAAATCAGACCGCCCATCGCCCAGACCACGAACGTGCCGAAAACGGTGAGATGCGAGTGTGAGATGACAAAGTCCGTGAAATGGGTGGGCTGTTGGATCGACCGCAACGCCTCAGTCGAGCCTTGGAAGCAACCGACCAGGTACATCAGCGAGCCCGTGATCAGGAACTTCGCGGGGAGATTCTTCCCGAAACTATCCCAACGCCCCTTCACGGTGCCGAAGAAGTTTACCAGCACCGTCCACACGGGGATGATCAGCAACATGGAGGTGATGATCGCAAGAGTCTCGGTCCAATCGGCGATCGGGCTATACAGATAATGGTGGATGCCAACGAAGGGATAGAACAGCGCGAGCGACCAGAAGCCCACCAGGGACAGCTGGTGTGCGTAGAGCGGATTGCGCACACTGACCGGTAGGAAATAGTAGATGAGCACGTAGCCCGCGGGCGTGAGCCATAGTCCGACGATGTAGTGGATATAGAGACCGTGGAACGCAGCGCTGTTAATGCCTGAAATCGTGTAGGGGAGGATAAAACTGCCCAGCAGGAGATTCATCGTCGTCCATACGAAGGCTCCAATCAGATACCAGAGCGCCACATAGAGCGGCGCCTCGAGGCGTTGCCCGATAGTGAGAAGGAACTGCGCCGTCGTCGCCGCGATGACGATGAAGATGGGAATCTCGGCGAAGAGCGGGAGCTCGCCCGCCTCCAGACCATGGTTCTGCGCAAAAGGCAGCGAGATCAGCCCCGCCGCCAAGCTGATGTTGTACAGCCATGCCAGCGGTACGCCCCATTGTGCCCATGGTACCCGCACGCCGCAGAGGCGCGGAACCAGATAGTGACATTCGCCAATGAAAAGGGCGGAAAAGGCGCCGAAGATGACGCCATTGACATGAACCGGCCGCAGCCGGCCAAAGGTCAGCCCTAGATTATTGGTCCCAAGGTAATCCGGATAATTGAAGAGACCCGAGATCGCCACGCCGACCGATGGCGTGACGAGGAGCCAGAACATGCCCCAATAAAGCCAGGTTCGGACCACGCGCCAATCGACCAGATCATCCAAGTTGATGCCGCTGAACCTGCCGCGCAATCTCTCTGCAGGAAACACTTCCGCCATGGAGCATTGCCCTTTGCTTGTCTGTTAATGCGTTTCTCTCCTGTTCTCGGATAGACGCAGCTTCGACAGCAATGACCCGCGCTAGAAGCCTCTGCTTCGCAGCATCGAAGTCAGAACTTGCCTGGATTCAACACCGTGCCGCTCTGCGACCAGTAGATGTACGCTTCCAAAGCCTTCATCGCGTCCGAGTCATCGGCGATCTTTTCTCCCTGGTTGGGCTTCTCGATGCACCAATTGATCATGTCGCGCAGCGTCGCGAACTTGGCCATCTGCACTTGGTACTTCGGGAACGTGGTGGGGTGGGTATCGGCCGTCATGGGATGGCACATGGCGCATGCCATTCCGGTATTGGACAACACGACACCCATCGCCTTCTCGGTTGCGGCGTCACCGTGGAACAGCAGGTCGCCCTTGCGGACCTGCTCCATGAATACTTCCTGGTAGGCGGTCAGCTGCTGCGGCGTCACCGGATCCTTGTGCGCGCCGGCGGGACCGACCAGAGCAGCAAGCACCGCCGCAGGAGCAACGCGGAATAGGATGAAACGGCATGTTATCGGCGTGGTCATGACCATTCCTCCTAGTAGGGCCACATACTGTCAGCGATCCGAGGCCGCAAAACCTCGGGAATGCTCTTGGCATAATCGTCCGGGGACTGCGCTAACACCTCCTTGCGCCACATTACGTATTCGACGTCGACTTTGTCCTGGGCGCTGACGTCGATCTTCTCCCAACCGACCCCGTCGAAGTGATCGCCGGGGTCGACCCGGATCATCGGCTTTGTAAGCTTCGGTACCCCCTCCGGCGCGTACGGCCAAGGCCATGAGGTTGCGAGCATGCCGATCGAGCGCATGGTGCCGATTTCGTTGTAGAGCACCTGATGCACATGACCGTGGATGTTGGTGACCTTGGTGTAGGGCTTGAGCACCTCGTTCACCTCGCGCCAGTCGCGCACCCAGAAGTTCCACGGCGGATAGTACTCGTAGAGCGGATTGTGGCTGAAGATGACGACGGGCCGGTCCCGATCCCAGGTAGCAAGCGTCTTCTGCAGCCAGTCGAGCTGATCGCGGCCAACGCCCGCCCACGCGCCGGCGACGGTGCCGTCAAGCGTGGCCATGTGACCCATGCGCTCCTCGGGACTCATCTTCTTCATCGACCAGTAATCCGGGGCACGGCTGACTGTATCGAGGCCGATGAAGCGCACACCCTTGTGATCAAAGGTCCAATGGGGCTGTCCGAACAACTCGCCCCACTTCTTGCCCATATCGAGATACCAGTCGTGCTCGCCCGGGATGAAAACCTTGCGGATGCCAACTTCTTTCAGGATCTCCACGCCGAGTTCGAGCTCCTCGACCTTGCCAAGCTGGGCCAGGTCGCCGCCGAAGATCAGGAAGTCGGCCGGAGGACTCATCGCCTGAACCTCCTTGGCGGCACGCACCGTCTTCTCGACGAACCGCGTATTGAGGGACTTCGGATAGAGATGGGTGTCGGAGATCCAGGCAAACTTGAATGGCGCCTCAGCTGCATAAGCGATGTCGAGGGTGTTGAGCAGCGGCCACCAGGCGAAGGTCTCCGCTACGGTCGCGGCCCCCACGAGACATGATTTGTGAACAAAGGTGCGCCGGGTAATCCGCAGCGAGGGGTCAGGACGCACTCCGGGCTGTTGGAGTACCGCAGCCATCTCACGTCGAACCTTGTCGAGCTCAGACATGGGGGGTTCCTCCTTGGGATGTGTCGTTAGTCGTTACAAGGCATCGCTCCGCCTCCGCGAGAAGCCTCCAGCTGTTTGCAAC
>JBKPLN010000726.1:0-3929 GCA_046731635.1 Pseudomonadota bacterium
CGCTATAGCTGTGCTGCACATTATCGAGACGTAGGCTTTCACCTGGCATGCCTGTTTGCACTGCATATGTCTGCTTTTGACCCAAAGCGGACATGGGTCGGTGCGGTGCACATGTCGGCTTTTGACCCAAAGCCGACACTGATTACGGTCCAAGATGATTTGTCAAAAACTCGCCATTTTTGCCATCAACACAAACTTCTGAGGGGCGGCGCGGGTCATCATCTGGAAAAGATCATGTTTTGGGTTTTCGCTCTTGCGCTGCTATTGGCGCCGGCCACCTCAGCACTCGCGGCGCCGCTAATGCCGTCGTCAACGCCAACGATGGAAGATGTCGATCCTGGAATCGACGAGACCTCGCGCGCGCGCGAGTTGGCGCCTCAACTGCGCCGGCAGTCGGTGTACTACCGCACCGAACAGGCGCCGGGCACGATTATCGTCAACACGCACGATCGCTTCCTCTATCTCATCATGGGCAACGGCGTCGCCATGCGGTACGGCGTCGGCGTCGGCCGCGATGGCTTTCAGTGGGGCGGCGTGCACAATATCAGCAAAAAGGCTGAGTGGCCGGACTGGACGCCGCCGCCGGAGATGATCGCGCGGCAACCTTATCTTCCGCGCTGGATGGCCGGCGGTCCCGGCAATCCGCTCGGCGCGCGCGCGCTCTATATCGGCGCGACCGTCTACCGCATCCACGGCACCAACGCGCCACAGACGATCGGCCAGGCGGTGTCGTCGGGATGCTTCCGGATGGTCAATGACGACGTGATAGACCTATATGCGCGCGTTCCGCTCGGGACAAAGGTTATGGTGCAACATCAGTAGTGCTGCCCTGACCCGATCAGTTCCATAGGCCGAATGACGCCCACTTGGCTTCGGGAATTTCCTCGCCGATCGTGAAACGAAAATCGACCACTTTGAGATGGTCGGGCGTCGCCGTGCAGCGGTAAGAAAGCGCGTACCATTTTTTCTTACTGCGAAATGCGCCGCCGGTGACTTCGAGCGTATCGGCGGATGTGACCGGTTCCGCCATTGCATTCGCCACCGCGCGGTCGGGACGATAGTCCCTATTCTGTTCGCGGATGCGCGTCATCGCCGTGTAGTCGCACAGCTGTTCCAGCCGTTCGGTGGGCGCCAGCATTTTGAGACTACGCTCAAACCGCCCGTCGGCGCCGGCAGCCGTTGCAACAAGCGTCGCGGCAGCCAGCACCAAGCCGAATCCACGCATGCAACCTCCTGTCAGCAACACGCTCAGCACAATCTATGAAGGAGTCGTCACCATAGGCAATCCGTGCCGAGGCTTGTCACGGACAAAAGTGGCATGCATATGCCGGATTTGTCAGGAATATTTTGGATCCCGGTCGAGTAATTCAATCGAGATTCCCTGTGGCCCACGCAGAAAGCAGATCTTGATTCCCGGACGCGGGGAGTGCGGCTCCTGCGTGAACTCCACACCCTTTTTTCTGAGATCGGCCGCGATGGCATCGATTCCCGAGACGGCAAGGCCGAAATGATCGAGACCCCGGTAGGGCGTTGCTGGAGCAGGATTGACGCCATCTCCCGGGGTGACCTGGGCCGTAAAGATCATCGCTCCCCCAAGCTTGATATCGATGCGTGGCTTGCCTTGTTGCGTCGTGCGGATCACCTCGGCGCCGAACATGCGCTCAAACCATTGCGCCATGCCCTCCGGATCCGGAGTGCGCAGATGGACGTGATCCCAGGTAAAAGTCGGCATTGGTGTTTCTCCCGTGGCGGCCCGGAAAACTAGGCAGGACAATCGGATCCCGCAAGACGAGTTCGGAGGACATGCGAATGAAACTCACGCTTGACGCCAAATGCAATGCAACTGCACAAAGCTTTTCCCCCCCGGCCGCAGCCGTGGCATCATGCGCCGAAAGCCTGCAGCAGACAGGCGCGCACCTTCGGGGGGAAACATGACCACGCGTAGTCGTCGCAGCTTCCTGAAGCTTTCTGCAGCCGTCCTGGCTTCGCCGGCGCTGGCGCGCTCCAGCTTCGCGCAAGCTGCATGGCCTACGGCAAGGCCGATCCGCGCCATCGTGCCGTTTTCCGCTGGGAGCACGATCGACATTATTGGCCGCATCGTGCTTGACCCGCTGTCGCGCCAGCTCGGCCAGAGTATCGTGGTAGAGAACCGGGGTGGTGCCGGCGGCAGCCTGGGCTCCGCGGCGGTGGCCAAGGCGGACCCCGACGGCACCTTGCTGATTAATGCCGCCGCACATTCCGGCGCGCCTGCTGCTTATCCCAATCTTCCTTACGATGCTGCGGCCGATTTCTCCGGCGTCGCCATCTTCGGCAGCGTGCCAAACGTGCTGCTCATCGCGCCCTCCAAGAACACCAGGACACTGCAGGAACTGGTGGCGAAAGCGAAGGACGGAAGCATGAGCTTCGCATCGGCCGGAGTTGGCAGCGCCACCCATTGGGCAGCCGAGCGGTTCATCGTCAGTGCTGGCCTGAAAGCGACGCATGTTCCTTTCCGTGGCGGGCCGGAGGCGCTGACCGAGGTCATGACCGGCCGAGTCGATTTTGTCTTCATCGGCATCTCGTCCGGTCTGCCTTTCATCCAGAACAAGCAGTTAGTGCCACTTGCGGTCAGCTCGGCGAAGCGTTCGCCAACGCTGCCCGACCTGCCGACCACGCTGGAAGCGGGGTATAAGGATTCCGATTTCAACTACTGGAACCGGCATGCTTGTCCCGGCGAAGACGCCGCGAGCGATTGTCGATCGGCTTTACTCCGAAACCATCAAAGCGCTCGCGCTGCCTGAAGTGCAGCAGAAACTCGCCGCGCAGGGCGTCGAGCCCGCGCCAATGACGCCGAGCGAAATAGACGCCATGATTCGTCGCGAGATCGCGCTAAACCTCAAGATCGCGAAGGAGGCGGGACTGAAATTCAACTGAATCGTCGGTGCACCCGCCAAAGATGCAGCCGCGATATGATGCGGCAAATCTCGCACCGCAACGACAGAAATGTGACATACCTGACGTTATGCAACGTTGCCCACAGGCGTGCACACGCGCACGCATTTCTCTGCATGCTCCGTCGTAATTTTTGCTAAACGAGTCCGCTCACGGATCGGCGGGCATGGCGGGCAAAACAGTTCATGCAGCAGGAGGCATCGTGGTGCGCAACGGCAGGCGCCCATTGATCGCAGTCGTGCAGCGGTCGAAAGATGAGCTTAGGGTGCTTCAGCGCGGCAAACTCAAGTCCAATGAAAGCGCGATGGCGGGCGCGCGGCGCGAGGTCATCGAGGAAACCGGTCACCGAGTCCGTGTGCGCGAATTTGTTGGAGCAATCACCTACCGTGCGCGCGGCCGGCCGAAGGTGGTGCAATTCTGGCGCATGCAGGCCGAAGTCAAGCCGAGCCGCGACATCATGAAAGATATCATGGCGGTTGAGTGGCTGCCGTTGTCCGCGGCCGTACGGCGCCTCAGCTACCCGCTTGAAAAACTGTTCTTGAGCAACGTTGGCCGTGTGACGCTGCGGCAACGAAGACTCCGGCTAAGACGCCGGGCGCGCGGCCAGGCTGCCAAAACCAAGCTCCGCCGCCGTGGCGCGAAAACGCTCGGCCACAAGCCGCGGTCGCCGGGCTTCATCGCGCAACCGCCCCAGCAAGGTCATCGTACATTCGGCGGCCCGCAGCGCCCGGGCGACCATCCTGCAACGGGTCCTTGGACGCTTGTCCTAGCAAGGGCAACGTTAACCACCTGCCGCTTGCCGCCATGCCGCCCGCAAGCATTGCCAAAATTTAATCTTGCGAAACAGCCTGTTAGCGCAATTCCAAACAGGCCGTTCACCAGCCATTCACGCGAAAAACAGGAACCTTGCCTTGATAGCGATTGTGGGTGGCGGGCGGAAATCTGCAGGGAACGCGTGCCAGGGCCGTTGAATGCATATGACTCAGCGAACCAAAGGA
>JBKPLN010000727.1:0-4792 GCA_046731635.1 Pseudomonadota bacterium
CGGCGCTCGGCCAGCAACAGGTCGCTGTCAATTTTCGCGCTTTTACCTTCGACACCCAGGTCTGGGGCTTCGACCGCGACGCGCCCTTCAATGCGCGTCAGTCGGAGCTGATTGGGCTTGCCGCATCGGCGCCTGTATCCAGGCGTCGGCATGCCCGCTTCAACCTTGCACGTTTCTATCCTCGGGCGCCGCGGCGATGAGATGATTCGAAGACTGTCGGACCGGCTCGTGTCTGTTGATCTCCTCGATCAGGCGGCCGAACTGCTCCAGCACCAGATCGATCACCGGCTGCAAGGCGCGGCGCGCGCCCAGGTCGCGACTCGTCTTGCGGTCATCTATCTGATGAACCGCAAACCTGACCGGGCGCTTGCTACCCTGCAGAGCACACGCATGTCGGATTTGGCCAATGATCTGCGGGATCAGCGCCTGCTGCTGGAAGCGCGGGCAGTCTCGAACATGGGACGGCACGACCTGGCGCTGGAGCTGACTGCAAACATCACCAGCCGCGAAGCGGCTCGGCTGCGTTCGGATGTGCTATGGGCGGCACGGCGCTGGAGAGAGGCAAGTGAACAGATCGAGCTGCTCTATGGCGAGCGGTGGCGCCAGTTGGCGCCCTTAAGCGATGTCGAGCGATCGGATATTCTGCGCGCGGCGATAGGCTACGCCCTCGGCGATGAGTCGATCGGCCTCGTGCGATTGCGCGAGAAATACGAAGCAAAATTCGCCGACGGTCCTGATCGTCGCGCATTCAATATCGTTACCGCGCCAATCGGTACCAGCGGCGCTGAATTCCAGGATATCGCCAAGAAAGTGGCGAGCATCGACACGCTCGACGGCTTCTTGCGCGACCTACGCTCGCGTTATCCGGACTCTGGCGCTATCTCCCCGGGCGGAGCGCCAGGGGAGGGCGCCGCTGGATCTTCGGGAGTAGACAAGTCCAAATTGCCGGCGCCGGACAAGGAGCCAACCGGCTCGATCGCGCCTGTGTCCAAGGCACGCGCGCAAATCCGCTGAACGGGATCTGCTCGCGCTTCCGCCAAACAGTCCTCGGGGTCAGTCCAGCACGAGGCGAGGCAGCCACAGCGACAAAGCCGGAATATAGGTTACCAGGAAGAGCACGATCACCATCGGAATGTAGAACACGAGGATGCTCTTCGAGACGGCCTCCATCGACACCTTTCCGATCGCGCAGCCGACGACCATGGTTGGCCCCACCGGAGGGGTGAGCAGGCCGATGCCGAGATTGAGGATCATGATGATCCCGAAGTGCACGGGGTCGATGCCGAATGTCTTTATCACCGGCAGGAAGATAGGCGTGCAGATCAGCAGCATCGGCGCGAGATCCATGAACGTGCCGAGCAGCAGAAGAAGAATGTTGATATAGAGCAGGAACGTATACTTGTCGCTCGAGATGGAGATGAAGAACTCCGTCGCCATCGCCGGAATTCGCATGATTGCCATCATGTATCCGAAGGCGATCGAGAAGCCGATCATGATCATGACCATGCCGACCGTGCGCACGACGCGGGCGATGAGTGCCGGCAATTGGCTCCATTTGATGTCGCGATAAACAAACATCGTCACCAGGAACGCGTAGACGACCGCGACCGCCGCCGACTCTGTTGGCGTGAAGATGCCGGAGAGAATTCCGCCGAGGATGATGGCGATGGTGACCATTCCCCAAACCGCGTCCAGGGCGATCTTGAGCGCCTGACGGAACGGGATGACCTCTCCCTTCGGGTAATTGTTTCGGTGTGCGATGATGAGGACGAGAATAATGAGGGACAGACCGAGCAGGAGCGCCGGAATGATTCCGCCCATGAACAGGTGCGCGACGGATATCGTTCCGCCGGCCGCGATCGAGTAGATGATCATGTTGTGCGATGGCGGAACGAGCAGGGGCTGAAGCGATCCGGAAATCGTGACGTTCACCGCGAACAGGCGCGGATAACCGTTCTTGATCATCTGCGGGATCATCACCGAGCCCACCGCGGCCGTGTCGGCGACCGATGAGCCGGAGATGCAGCCGAACATCGTGGAAGCGAGAATATTCACCAGCGCCATCCCGCCGCGAATAAAGCCCACGAACACCTTGGCAAGATTGACCAGACGCTCGGCCATGCCGCCGACTGCCATGATCGCACCGGCGAGGATGAAGAACGGGATCGCTAGCAACGAGAAGGCGCTCATGCCCCCCGACACTTTGAGCATTACCGCTTCAAGTGGAATTCCGACCCAGAGCGCCGCGAGAATGGCGGCGAGGCCGAGCGCGTAGGCGACCGGCATGCCCAGCAGACAGACGATCGTGAAACTGCCGATGAGGATGGCGATGTCCATGGCGCGATCCGATCGTTATTCGCTCTGAAGTTGGCTGACGGTCTCGGGATCCGGCTCCGCGAAAAACTTCCGCGTAAGGAAGCGCTCGATCACGAGCAGGGTCGTGAGCGCGCCGCCGATGGGGATCGGCATGTAGGCGAGGCCAACCCACACGATCGGGAATTCCGGAATAGCCTGGTACCAGGTCGTCTGGACCAGCTTGATGCCCCACCAGAGCATGAAGAGGTTGGTCGCCAGCATGCAGATTTCCAGAAACCATCCAAGATAGGACTTGGTCGGTTCGCTCAGAAAGGCAGGCAAAACGCCGACGCCGATATGCAGGTGTTCGCGATAGCAAACGACCGCCGACAGGAACGACACCACGATCATGAGCAAGATCGCGAGCGGCTCCGGCCAGGACGCCGCGCTGTTCAGCACGTAGCGGCAGAACACGCCGTAAGGGATGATCAGCGTGATGATTACAAGGCACGAACCTGCGATGAACAGGCATACCTGATGAACCTTATCCATCAGCCGGAAGTATTGCGCCTTCATGTCCCCCTCACAAAAAAGAAGCCGACCCGACGCCGTTCGTCGGCGTGGGCCGGCCCTTTAATTCAAAAACGTCACTTCACGTCCTGAATGCGCTTGATCAGTGCTTCGTGCTGCGCACCGTATTTGTCCCACACCGGCTTGACCGCTGCCTGGAACGGCTTCTTGTCGGTAACTTCATTCACAACTGCCCCGGATTCGACCATCTTCTTGAGCGATTCCTTTTCGCGGTCGTACCAGAGCTTGCGTTCGTCTTGCTGCGCCTCCTTGGCGACCTTGAGGATCAAGGCCTGGTCGTCCTTCGACAATTCGTCCCAAATCTTCTTCGAGAAGACGAGGATCTCCGGGATCATCAGGTGCCCGGTCTTCGAGTAGTACTTCGCATAACGATAGTGCTGCCCGCTCTCATAGGTCGGATAGTTGTTCTCGGCACCGTCGACTACGCCGGTCTGCATGGCATTGATGAGCTGATCGAAGCCCATCGAGACGCCGTTGCCACCGAGGGAGTTCATCGTGTCGACGAACACGGGGTTGCCCATCATTCGGATCTTCAACCCCTTCAGGTCGTCGACAGTCTGGATCGGCTTCTTGCTGTTGTAGACGTTGCGGGTGCCGGCATTCATCCAGCACAATCCGATCAGATTCGCTTTCGATTCCGAAAGTTTTTTGAGCAGCTCGTCGCCGATCGGCCCATCGATGACCTTCTCCATGTGCGCGTCGTCGCGGAACATAAACGGCAGGTTGAATACATTCAGCTCCGGCACGATCGGGCCCATTGGACCGACGCTGATGCGCGCGATAGCGAGCGCGCCGACTTGCGCCTGCTCGATCATCTCCTTCTCACCGCCAAGCTGCATCGACGGATACATCTGGACGGTCAGACGTCCGTTCGTTGCGGCCTCGAGCTTCTTGCCCATTTGCACGACTGCTTCCACCGTCGGATAGCCGAGCGGATGCACGTCGGTCGCCTTGAGCACCAGCTTCTGCTGCGCAAGGGCAGGGCCGGATGCCAAAGCCGCGGCGAAGAGCACGCCGACGGTCGCGGACGCAATGCGAGCCTTGATCATGAGTACCTTCCTCCCTGGTGAGGTCCCGAGCACGGCCGATTGATTTGGTGGTGCCGTGCGTGTTATCAGGTCATATGATGACCTGACTATCGGGGACGCTGTCAAGCCTTAGGCCAAGACTATGCCAAAAAAACTGGCGCTGCTGCAGCCGCTCGATGCGCCGCGTCGTCTAACCGCCGAATTGGTCGCGCGCCTGACCGCTGACATAACCAGTGGCAAGCTTCCGCCAGGCTCGCGGCTGCCGACCGAGCAGGAAATGATAGCTGCCACCGGTGTCAGCCGCACCGTGATCCGGGAAGCGGTTGCGGCCCTGCGCGCAGACCGTCTGGTCGTGACCCGGCAAGGGGTTGGCGCGTTCGTCGCAAATCATGTGCGCCGGCCGTTTCGCGTCGACTTCGATGAGCAATCGCCGCTGCGTGAAGTGCTCAACGTGATGGAACTGCGCACGGGGGTCGAGATCGAGGCCGCAGGGCTTGCGGCCGCCCGCGCGTCCGCGGCGCAACTCAAGAAGATCGCCGACAGATTCAACGCCATCCAGGCCGCCATCGACCGCGGCGAAAGCGCTGTCGACGAAGATTTTGCGTTCCATTGTGCGATAGCCACCGCGACGGGAAACCCGCAGTTCACGCGTTTCCTGGAGTATCTCGGCAGTTTCATTATACCGCGTCGGTCGATCTGGAACGGCCCGTCCTCCGCGTCCCGTCGCGTCCAGCTTGACACCTTTCAAAAGGAACACGAGCAAATCCTGCAGGCGATCCAGGCCGGCGCCGTCTCACAGGCGCGCGCAGCGATGCAGCGCCATCTGCTCAACAGCCGTCAGCGCTACGAGAAGCTCGCCGCCGAGCACGGAATAGACT
>JBKPLN010000728.1:0-3057 GCA_046731635.1 Pseudomonadota bacterium
AGCAGGGGGCGTTGATGCGGGCGTGGAAACGCTTTCGTGCAAGCTTGTCCGTTGCCGCGACCGCGACCGTTCTTGCGGCTTGCACCACGCAATTGGGTGGCGGGGCGTCGACACCTCAGCCGGCCGAGGTGGCGGCCGCGAGCGCCGCTGTCGGTGACGGCCAAGTTCGTGTCGCTTTGGTCCTTCCCCTTTCTGCGCAGGGCAATGCGGGCCTGGCAGCACAATCGATGAAAAATGCCGCCGAGATGGCACTTGCGGAATTCAAGAATCCCAATATCCAGCTGTTAGTGAAAGACGACGGCGGAACCCCACAAGGTGCGCAGGCCGGCGCGCAGCAGGCGATCTCCGAAGGTGCAGAAATCATTCTCGGTCCGCTGTTCGCTCAGTCGGTCAGCGCGGTCGGACAGGCGGCGCGAGCGCGCAACATGATCGCGTTTTCGACCGACACCAGCGTAGCCGCGCGCGGCATATACCTGTTGAGCTTCCTGCCGGAGACAGACGTGCGCCGCATCGTTGATTCGGCCGTGGCGCGCGGCAAACGCTCATTTGCGGCACTCCTGCCCGATAATGCCTACGGCACGGTGGTTGAGGCCGCCTTCCAGCAGGAAGTGTCGCGACACGGCGGCCGCATCCTTGCGCTGGAAAAATACCCACCCGACTCGAACAGGATGGCCGAAGCGGCACGTCGCGTGAGCCAGGTCGCGAACCAGGTCGACTGCATCTTTATTCCCGACGGCGCGGATGCGGTACCGCAAGTTGTGCAGGCGCTCGCCGCCAGTGGCGTAAACCTCAAACGCGTGCAACTGCTTGGCACCGGCCTGTGGGACGACCCGCGTATTTTCTCTACCGCCGCACTTGAAGGTGCCTGGTACGCGGCGCCCGAAGCGGCGGGCTTCCGCAATTTCTCCGGTCGCTACCGCGCTCGTTATGGGCAAGACCCCGTGCGGACGGCAACGCTCGCCTACGACGCCGTTGCGCTGGCGGCCGCGCTCGTCAAGACGCAGGGGCCCCAACGTTTCAGCGAGCAGGTTCTGACCAATCCTTCGGGTTTTACGGGAATCGACGGAGTCTTTCGTTTCCGTTCGGATGGCCCCAGTGACCGCGGTTTGGCGGTCCTGCGCGTTACGCCTTCCGGCGGTCAGGTCGTGAGCCCCGCACCACACACGTTCCAGCCGGGAACGTAACTAGGCGGCGAGATCGGCCACCACTGCATCGAGCAACGGAAAGCCGCTCTGAGTTACGCGCAACCGGCCGTCCGCCGTTGTTTCCACCGCGCCTTGCTCCCGCAAGGCCGAAATGCGTTTGGGATCGAGCGTGCGCCCGGCCAGCGCGGTGTAGCGGGCAGGATCAATCCCTTCCGCCAGCCGCAGCCCCATGAGGAGATATTCGTCGGCAGCCTCGCCTGGAGTCAGCTGCTCCTCGACTGTGAGCCCGCTGCCGAGACTTTCCACCCGCATGAGCCAGGCCTCGGGCCGTTTCTCAGTCGCAGTTGCAATGCGACGGCAACCGATCGTCAGCCTTCCATGGGCGCCTGGGCCAACGCCGGCATAGTCATGCCCACGCCAGTAGACGAGGTTATGCCCGCATTCTGCCCCGGGCCTTGCATGGTTGGAGACTTCGTAGGCCGGCAAACCGGCGTCACCGCAAATTGTCTGCGTGGTGTCATAGAGCTCACGCGCCAGGTCGTCATCGGGCACGACCAGCTTGCCGGCCTGGTGCATGCCAAAAAACGGCGTGTCGGGTTCGATGGTCAATTGGTACAGCGAGAGATGTTCGGCCGCCTCGGCGATCGCGCGCCTGAGTTCCTTGGCCCACTCCTCGGTGGTCTGGCGAGGACGAGCATAGATCAGGTCGAAAGAGTAGCGATTGAAAATGGAACGGGCGATCGAAACTGCATCAAGCGCCTCCTGCGCGGTGTGGAGGCGGCCAAGTTCCTTTAGCGCCGCATCGTCAAGGGATTGCACGCCGAGCGAAACCCGGTTGACGCCTGCGGCATGGAAACCTCGAAATCGCGCAGCTTCCACACTGGTTGGATTGGCCTCCAAGGTCACTTCGACGTCGGGCGCGATAGTCCAGTGCTTGCTGATGGAATCAAGAATTCTCTGTACCGACGAGGGCTGCATCAGCGACGGGGTCCCGCCGCCGAAAAAAATGCTCGACACGGCGCGGTCAGGCACGCGCGCAGCTGTCATAGCAATTTCGGTCTCGTAGGCCCTGACAAATCGGGCTTCGTCGATGCCGCCGTGCCGTACGTGGCTGTTGAAGTCGCAATAAGGGCATTTCGAGAGGCAGAATGGCCAATGTACGTAGACGGCAAAGGCCGTTGTTAAGCTCATGTTAAGCATCATAGGCGGCGGCAGGCATGGCAGCCAGCGTGCACCGCGGTCGTGAGCAACAGTTGATTAAACTTGTAACGATCGGCAACAAACTCACTCTCTCGCAAGGCAAGCATCGGCAAGCTTGATAAATGCCCGGGCGCGATGCGACAGCCCCTGGCCTTTGGGCGGCAATCCATGCTTTTCCTCTGGGGTCATCTCGCCGAAGGTGCGGTCGAAGCCGTCGGGCCGAAAAAGTGGATCGTAACCAAAACCTTTGTCGCCCCGCGGCGGCCATACCGCAACTCCGTCTACCCGGCCCTCGAACTCCTCAACATGGTCGTCGGGCCATGCGAGGCACAGGGCAGCCACGAAATGCGCGCGCCGCTGGTCCGGACTCTTGGCGCCTCGCTCAATCAGCAGTGTCTGGATGCGATTCATTGCCGCGCGAAAATCCTTGTCGGACCCTGCCCATCGCGCTGAATGAATGCCTGGCTCTCCGTCGAGCGCATCAACGACCAAACCCGAATCGTCCGCAAAGGATGCTTTCCCGCTGGCTCGCGTCGCGGCGAGCGCCTTGATGCGCGCGTTCGCCGCGAACGTCTTGCCCGTTTCGCGTGGCTCGGGAAGACCAAGATCTCCGGCAGACTCGGTGGCAATGCCATAAGGCGCGAGCAGTTCGCGCATTTCCCTAAGCTTGCCTGCATTGTGGGTGGCGATCACCACCGGCCCGGTGAGTTTG
>JBKPLN010000729.1:0-3479 GCA_046731635.1 Pseudomonadota bacterium
GGCGGCGCCAGAACGATCAGCGAGAGCGTGCCCGCGATGCCACCGAGCGCGCTGAACCACACGCAGATGCCGAGCGCCATCTCGGGCTGGCCCTTGCGCGTCATTGCATAGGCTTCGTCGGTATAGGCGGCAGACGCCGGCGTGCCAGGGATGCGCAGGAGCGCGCCGGGGATATCGCCGGAGAAGATGGCCATGGCCGAGGCCGCAATGATGGTCGCAACCGCCGCGATCGGCGAGAGATAGAAGGTGACTGGCACGAGCAGCGCCGTCGCCATCGTCGCCGAAAGGCCGGGCAGTGAGCCGACCACCAGTCCGTAGATCGAGGCGAGCAGGATCGCCAGAAGGACATCGGTCTGCATCACCAGGCGGAAGGCCTCCAGCAGTGTGCTCATGTCAGGGCAACCCCAGCCATGCCATGGGCAGAAGGCCCGACGGCAACGGCACGCGCAGCAGTTTCGAGAACACCAGATTGACGAGCAGCGGCGCGCCGATTGCCAGCGGGACCGCGAGGCGCAACCGCGCACCCAATGCCAGCGACGTGGTCAGCACCAATGCCGCAGCCGTCGGCAGAAAGCCGATCCGGTCGACCGCGAGAACATAAAACAGCAGCAATGCCGGCGGCACCAACGCCCTCAGGCCGCGCCACCAATTGTGCGAGTGGTCCTCCGCAACAGTGTCGGTAGCAATCTGGCTGGTGATCTTGGCGAGGTCGGCTTCGGCCTCCTCTTCGTACCGGCGACCGATGCCGAAAGCGATCATGCCCCCGCAGATGGCGACACCGATGCCGACCACGAGCGGAAACACATTGGGGCCGATCTGCTGGCCCGGCACGGGTGGCAGGCGCGAGCCGCCATAGGCCGCCAAACCGCCGAGGGCGACCATGAACAGGCCAGTCACACGGTCGGAGAGCTGCATGCGCTTCTTGGATGGTATGGCGACGCAACGATTCCGGGGCCCGCTTAGCGCGAGCCCCGGACCTTCTTGGCTCAGCTCTTGGCGAGACCGGCCGCCTTCATGGCGACACCCATCGCCTTGTTACCCTCATCCATGAACTTGGCGAAGCCCGCACCGTCGGCCCATCTCACGCCGAAGCCGCGATTGGCCATGAACTCGCGGAACTCGGCGGCCTCGTTGACCTTCTTGAGAGCGGCCGTCATTGCGTTTGCGATCTCGGCAGGCAGTCCCTTGGGCGCTGCAAATCCGCGCCAGGCACCAGTGGTGTAATCGATACCCATCGCCTCCTTGAGCGTCGGCACGTCCTTGAAAGACGGGTTACGTTCGGCCGCCATTATGGCGAGGCTCCTCGCCTTGCCGGCCTCGATCAAGGCGCGGGCTTCCGGTACCGAGCAAGTGACAATGTCGAGGCCGCCGGCGGCGAGATCCTGCATGGCGGGCGCGGCGCCGTTCGAGGGCACCCAGGCCACATGATCGGCCTTGAGCCCCATGGCCTGCAACCAGCCCACCAACGCCAAATGCCAGATGCCGCCCTGGCCAGTGCCGGAGGCTTTAAGCTTGCCGGGCAGGGCGGCTTTGATGGCGTCGGCCAGTTCCTTCACCGTCCTGTAGGGGCTGCCGACATAGACCTGGATCCCCGGCGGATCCTCGTTCATGAGCGCAAGTGGCGTGTAGCTGTCGGGCTTCAGTTCGGTGAGGCCCTGCCAATGCATCATCGAGATCTCAACCGTGATGATGCCGAGCGTGTATCCGTCGGCCGCCGCGGTTGCGATCGCCGAATGACCCACCACACCGGAGCCGCCGGTGCGGTTGACGACATTGAAGGGCTGTTTGAGCTCTTTCTCGAGCACCGCTGCAACAATGCGGGCCGTCGCGTCAGTGCCCCCGCCGGCGCTCCATGGGCAAATAACGGTGACGGGGCGGTTTGGCCAAGCCTGAGCGCGCGCCGGCTCCAGTCCTAGCGTCGCGACAGCGCCCGCAGCCGCACCACCGATCATGAGGTCGCGGCGCGTGTATCTGCTCATTGTTGTTTCCTCCCTGGGTGACTACTGCCATGAGCATACCGCAGCGTTGGCCAAACACCACCCATCGGGAGCACCGCCTTCGTGCGCTTGCGCAGGTGATTTTGGAGTCTTCCGTTCGACCGACTCACCTATCTAGGCGGACAACCGTCGCGCCGCCTGCCGAATAGGCGCCATGCAGAATTTCCGGATGTGCCTTCAGATCAGCCGAAGCGCCGTTGAAGACGATGTTTTCGCGCTCCATCACGTAAGCGCGCTCGCAAGATCAAGCGCCAGTGTCGTGAACCGCAGCACGGCCACGCCACGGCCGGCACTTCTGCCGCCTTTTGACCCAAAGCGGACATTGGAGCGACGGGGCGCAGGAGAACGCGCCATGTCAACGATCCGGAATGCTGGTGCGCCTCCCCTTCAGCGTGACCACCACGGCGTGTGAGCGAATCCGTAGTTCCCCCAGAATCCGCGGTAGCTGAACCGCTCGTACGCTGAATAGTCACAGCGATTTCGCCAACCGCAGTATGCGTCGTAGCCGTAACCCGAAGGGGCCAAGTAGTCGCGCCGATAGGCGCGCCGATGTGCTCTGCGATTGACACCAGCATCCACCGCAGAGGCACTCTCGATGGACAGCGATACCTTTCCCTCGGGCGAAAGGCGAAGCGTGACGGGAGTTGCACACAAAATGCAGCCGAGGAGCGCAGTTGCTCCGGCAGTTACCGCTTTCGACATTGCGACCTCCAAATACACTCCTCCCCACAAAACATTGACGCCACACGTTGAGCTCGCATTGACCCCACGTCAAGAACCGACGCGATTGAGTTTTTTCGGTGCGCGATTTCAAAGCATCACAAAGGTATGCAACGTTTGTTGTTCAGTTGAGCAGCCGCGGTCCACGTCCGCTTTTGGCCCAAAGCTGACATAAGCTAGGGCAGCGTACATGTCTGCTTTCAGGGGCAAAGCAGACATGACCTTTTGCCCTGCACATGTCTCCTTTTGACCCAAAGCGGACATTGCGCAAGAGTTCTTCATTAAAATCGACCCGTTGGCCTGGCTTCAAAGTATCGCAGCCTGAAATCGAAAAAATCGGATTAAGGATGACCGTTGTGTGGTAGCGTCACGACCGCGAGTAGGGCGCGGGTGGCAGCGGAAATGTGGGCTCCCAGGGGCGACACGCAAGACAATCTCCTCCATTTTGTGATGATCAAGCCGTCGCATTACGACGATGACGGCTACCCTATCCAGTGGGTTCGCTCTGCCATTCCCTCAAACACATTAGCCTGTCTCAACGCGCTTGCCGAAGACGCCCGCCGGCGGGAGGTATTGGGACCGAATGTTGAAATCCGGCTCCACACTTACGATGAGACCAACCGGCGGGTGCGGCCCGACCGCATTACTCGCCTGATCCGCAAGCAAGGTGGCCGTGCGCTGATCGGCTTGGTGGGCGTGCAGTCGAACCAGTTTCCACGTTCGGTTGACCTGGCTCGCCCGTTCCTGGCTGCAGGCCTACCC
>JBKPLN010000730.1:0-2715 GCA_046731635.1 Pseudomonadota bacterium
GCCTACACCTATTCTCTGGTAGTGCTGTTCGTCGTTTTCCTCGGCACGCGCCGGCTGATCAATTCGCCGTTTGGCCTGGCGCTGCGTGGCATCCGCGAGAACTGGGTGCGCATGCCCGCCATCGGCGCCGACAGCCGCGCCCACATTCGTAAAGCCTTCACCATCGCCGCTGCCATCGCCGGGCTCGCCGGCGCGCTGCTGGCGCAGACGACGGAAAACGTTTCGCTCGAATCGATCAGTTTTCAGCGCTCGGCCGACGTCCTCGTGATGCTGGTGCTTGGCGGCGCAGGCCGGCTTTACGGTGGGCTGGTGGGCGCCGTCATCTTCATGGTCGCGCGCGACCAGTTCTCCGGGATCGCGCCGCAATACTGGTATTTCTGGATCGGCGTGCTGCTGGTGACAGTCGTGATGGTGCTTCCCAACGGCATTCTCGGTGGCCTGTCTCACCTCTATGGGCGGTGGAGGCAAAATGAGCGCGCCTGACAACCGGCCGCCCGCATTGGCGACGCGCAACCTGTCGAAGGCGTTTGGCTCGCTGCCGGTCGCGCGCGATATCGAGATCGATCTGCCGGTCGGCGCGCGCTATGCGCTTATCGGTCCGAACGGCGCCGGCAAGACGACGCTCATCAATCTGATGACCGGCATGGTGGCGCCCAACGCCGGACAAATCTTTCTCGCGGGCGAGGACATCACCACGCTCGGCCCGCAGGAACGCGTGCGGCGCGGACTGGCGCGCACGTTCCAGATCAACACATTGTTCGCCGGGCTCAATGCGCTTGAGGCGGTGACGCTTGCCGTGGCTGAACGGCGCGGGCTCTCCCGGGAATTCTGGAGCGGCATCGGCTCGCATGGCGAGGCGATCGACGAGGCCTACGGCATTCTTCGCAGGTTGCGGCTGGGCGACTCCTGCTACCAAGTCACGCGTGAACTGCCGTACGGGCGCCAGCGGCTTCTGGAAATCGCGCTGGCGCTCGCAACGAGGCCGAAAGTCCTGCTGCTCGACGAGCCCGCGGCAGGAGTGCCGCCGGAGGAAAGCGGCGACATTTTCGAAGCGGTGGCGAGCCTTTCCGACGACCTGACTCTTTTATTTATCGAACACGACATGCACGTGGTGTTCCGCTTCGCCAGCCATATTATTGTGCTGGTCGGAGGCGCGATCTTCACAGAAGGTTCGCCGGCCGAAATCGCCGCCGACCCCGGTGTCCGCGAAGTTTATCTGGGCAAGCGCAAGCATGGCTGATTCCCTGCTCAAGCTCGAGAACGTGACGGCCGGCTATGGCGATGCCGTTGTGCTGCATGGCATTTCGTTCGACCTGTCGGAGAACGGCAGCCTGGCGGTCCTCGGCCGCAACGGGGTCGGCAAATCGACATTGCTGCTGACAATCATGGGCTACACGCAAATGCGTTCCGGTCGGTTGGCGTGGCGTGGCCAGGATATGGCGCGCGTGTCGCCCAACCGCCGCGCGACCAACGGCATCGGCTGGGTCGCCCAGGAGCGCGAAATCTTTCCGTCGCTGTCGGTTGAGGAAAATCTCACAGTCGCGGCCCGGCCAGGCGCATGGGATCCCGATGCGATCTTTGCACTTTTCCCGCGCCTCGCCGAACGCCGCCGCAACATGGGCAACCAGCTGTCCGGAGGCGAGCAGCAGATGCTCGCGATCGCGCGCGCGTTGATGACCAATCCGGCGCTGATGCTGCTGGACGAGCCGTTCGAAGGCCTCGCGCCGGTGATCGTGGACGAGCTTATTGCGGCGATGAAGACGATGCTGGCCGACCGCCGCATCGCCATCATCCTGGTCGAGCAGCACACCGATATCGCGCTGGAACTGACGGCCAATGCCATCGTGCTGGAGCGCGGCGCCGTGGCGCATCGCGCGGCTTCGCCCGAATTGCTGAAAGACACCGCCACGCTCGAGCGGTTGGTCGGCTTGCGCGTCGCCGCAACGGCGTGAATGCAGCGGATATTGCCTCACACTCCGTTCGTTCCCGCGCAAGCGGGAACCCAGGCAGAATCCCATTTCTCATCCTGGGTCCCCGCTTTCGCGGGGACGAACGGGATGAGAGTTTTTCCGATACATTGCATCGGGTTGCACATCGCTGCAGCGGCGTGAGAAAGTACCCGCCATCAAAAGGAAGTCCTGCATGGCCAACCCCATGATTCCCCGCGACCGTGCCGAATATTCCGCGATCGTGGATCGCCCCCCGCTCAAACTGCCCGGCAACGCCCGCATCGTGTTCTGGACCATCGTGAACTACGAGGTCTGGGATATCGGCAAGCCGATGGCGCGCCAGCTGCTCCCGGCCCCGACCGGGGCGCAGCTGATGCCTGACGTCGTGCACTGGGCCTTCCACGAATACGGCATGCGGGTCGGCTGCTGGCGTTTCTTCGAACTATTCAAGCGCCTTGGCATCAAGCCGACGCTCGCCGCCAATGCCCGCATCTGCGAGGACTATCCGCGCGTCGCCGAAGAGGCGCGCAACGCCGGTTGGGAATTCATGGGCCATGCCTATGAGCAGGGTCCGATTCACAAGGAGACCGATCAGGCCGGCATGATCAAGCGGACCATGGATATCCTGACGAAGTTCACCGGCAAGAAGCCTGTGGGCTGGCTCGGGCCGGGTCTCACGCAGACCCTCGACACCCCCGAGCTGCTCGCGGCCGCGGGCGTGAAATATATCGGCGACTGGGTGTACGACGATGAGCCGACCGTGATC
>JBKPLN010000731.1:0-8315 GCA_046731635.1 Pseudomonadota bacterium
ACATGTCGCACCTCCCGATTTTCCGCGAGGTGCGCGACCAGCACTTCAACATGTCGGCGCCGCCGGCGAGCACGACAGTCGCCATCTCGCAGCTGGCGCGACCTGGCGCCTTGTTCGAGATCGAGGCTATCGCGGTGCTGCCGGCAAAAGCCGCGAAAGCGACAAGGGCCGCTGCGCGACGAGGCGGGAGAAAGGTCAAGGCACGGCGTCGCCGAAGGTGAGCGGCGGCAACGCGGGCAGATGAAAGCAAGCGCTAGTGCGCTTCGTCCCAGTTATCTGCAGCGCGCGCATCGACCTGTAACGGCACATGCAAAACGACGGCAGGATCGGGAGCGCTCTGCATCACGCTCTTGATGATCGGCAGCGCGCGCTCGATCTCGTCTTCGGGCACCTCGAAGATGAGCTCGTCGTGCACCTGCAGCAGCATCTGCGCGTTTAACTTGTCTTTCTTCAGCTCCGGTTCGATGCGAATCATGGCGCGGCGGATAATGTCGGCCGCCGAGCCCTGCAGGCGTGCATTGATTGCGGCGCGTTCGTTGAAGGAGCGGATCGACGGATTGCTGGCTCGGATATCCGGGTAATGGCACTTGCGGCCAAACAACGTGAGCACGTAACCATGCTCGCGGCAGAACTCGCGTGTTTCATCCATATAGTCCCGAATCCCGGGGAAGCGCTCAAAATATTTCTTGATATATGCTCCGGCTTCCTTGCCATCGATCCCGAGTTGGGCGGCAAGCCCAAATGCCGAAATGCCGTAGATGATGCCGAAATTGATCGCCTTGGCTCGCCGGCGGATGTCGGGCGGCATGTCCTTGACCGGCACGCCGAACATCTCGGACGCAGTCATTGCGTGAATATCGACGCCATCCTGGAACGCCTTGCGCAGCGTCGGCACGTTGGCGACTTCGGACAAGAGCCGAAGTTCAATTTGCGAATAGTCCGCCGACACAAGCTTTTTACCCGGCGCCGCAACGAAGGCCCGGCGGATCTTACGGCCGTCCTCCGTGCGGATCGGGATGTTTTGCAAATTCGGTTCTGACGACGACAACCGGCCGGTCGAGGTGGACGCGAGCGCGTAGCTCGTATGGACGCGATGCGTTCTCGGGTTGACGTAGTTCGGCAGTGCCTCGGTATAGGTCGAGCGCAGCTTTGACACCTGCCGCCAATCGAGAATCACCTGCGGAAGCTTGTGTCCCTGCTCAGCCAGTTCCTCTAGTGTGCGCGCGCCGGTCGACCATTGGCCAGTTTTGGTTTTGGTTCCGCCCGGCAATCCCATCTGTCCAAACAGGATGTCGCCCAACTGCTTCGGGCTGCCTGGATTGACCTGCGTGCCGGCAATCCTGTTGATTTCCTGTTCGAGCACACTCTGTTTCTTGCCGAAGTCGTTGGAGAGCTGCGACAGCACGGCGGGGTTAACCGAAATGCCGCGCTCCTCCATGCACGCGAGAACGCGCGGCATGGGCCTTTCCAGAGTCTCGTACACGCGGGTTACTTTTTCGGCGGCCATCCGCGGCTTCAACGCCTGCCAGAGTCGCAGCGTCACATCGGCATCCTCCGCGGCATACGCGGCGGTGCGCGCGATCGGCGTCGCTTCCTGGGTGAAAAGCGCCTTGTCCTTATTCTTAATATCGTTGAAGCGCGATGGGCTGCGGCCGAGATAACGGGTCGCAACACTGTCCATATCGTGCGAGCCCTTGCCAGCATCGAGCACGTAGGACATCAACATCGTGTCGTCCGTTGCGCCCAGCCGGATGCCTCGGCGCGCGAGGACCAGCCAATCCCGTTTCACATCGTGTCCGATCTTGACGACGCATTCGTCTTCGAGAACGGACTTCAACGCATCAAGGGCCTGCTGCTCGGCGATCTGTCCGACGCTGAGCTTTGCCGCGAACAGTCCTGTGGTTTCGCCCTCGTTGGCCTCGCGGTGCCCGAGCGGCAAATACGCGGCTTCGTTCGGCGCCACGGCAAGGGCCAGGCCGCACAGCGCGGCTTGCATCGGGTCGAGGCTGGTGGTTTCGGTCTTGAGGACCAACAAACCGGTATCGTAGGCCCGGTCGATCCAATGCCGGAGGCGCTCGAGGGTTGTGATTGTTTCGTACTTTGCAGGGTCGAGCGTGGTCGCCCGCAACGCCTCCAGTCGCCGCTCGGCGAGAGAGATCGGCGTAAGCGGGGAGGAACCGGGAGTCGCGCCGGCTGCGGCCTTGCGCGGAGGCGCGCCGAGCGGCAGTTGACCTTGTCCTCCAGTGCGGCCCGACGGAACGGGCATAGAATCCGCCGTTCGACCGGATGGGGCCGCCGTCGTGGATGTCGATTCGATCTGACTCGCATCGACGCCGCCCTTTTCGGCGACGCGTTGCATCAGCGTCTTGAATCCCATCGCCTTGAGGAAGGTGATCAGCGCCCTGTAATCGGGTTCGTTCACGCCAAGATTGTCGACCGACACTTCGAGCGGCACCCGGTCATCAAGCGTCACAAGCTTCTTTGAAATTCGCGCAGCTTCGGCGTTGTCTATGAGTGCCTGCCGGCGCTTCTCCTGCTTGATCTCGCCGGCTCGCTGCAGAAGCGTTTCCAGATCGCCATATTCGACGATCAGCTGCGCCGCAGTCTTCACGCCAATGCCGGGCACGCCGGGTACATTGTCCGTTGAATCGCCAATGAGTGCCTGCACCTCAATGACCTTTGCCGGCGGCACGCCGAATTTCTCGATCACTTCAGGAATGCCGATACGGACATCTTTCATCGTGTCGTACATGATCACGCAGTCATTCACGAGCTGCATGAGATCCTTGTCGGATGACACGATGGTTGCTGTCGCGCCGGCGTCGCAGGCAATTCGCGCGTACGTTGCGATCAGGTCGTCGGCTTCGTAACCCGCTTGCTCGAGGCATGGAATCTCGAAAGCCCGCACGGCTTCGCGGATCAGCGGAAACTGCGGAATGAGGTCGTCGGGCGGGGGCGGCCGGTGAGCCTTGTAGTCCTTGAACATCTCCGTGCGGAAGGTATGCTCCGATTTGTCGAAGACAACGGCGAGATGCGTCGGCCGCTCTTCGGGCTTCATTTCCTTGAGAAGCTTCCACATCATGTTGCAGAAGCCGTAGACGGCGTTGACATGCGTGCCGTCCGGAGTCCGCGGCTCAAACCTGATCGCGTGATAGGCGCGGAAGATGTAGCCGGAGCCGTCTACCAAGAACAGATGATCGCCCTTCTTCAGCGGGCGCGAAGCGATTTTTCCCTGAACTGGCGGAGGCGCGGTTTTCGGTTTGGGGCTTGATTTTGCGGGCGATGGCATGGGCCGAATGTGGGGCCGGATGCGGCGTTAATCAATCGGCCAAAAATGCCGGGCCACAGAAAATGGTCGTTGCTCTGGGCCCTCTCGCCACTGCCAGTGGCGTCTGCTATTCAGACGTCATTCGGCATTGACCGGTTCGTCATCTTCATGATGGATTTCACATGCGCGTTGCCATGATCGGCACCGGCTACGTTGGCCTTGTTTCCGGCGCCTGCTTCGCCGATTTCGGCCACGAGGTCATTTGCGTCGACAAGGATAAAGCGAAGATCGCCGCCCTTCTGCGCGGCGAAATGCCGATTTACGAGCCGGGGCTGAACGACATGGTCGGCGTCAATATGCGCGCCGCCCGGCTGAAATTCACCAGCGAGCTTGCGGGCGCAGTCGCGGATGCCGATGCGGTCTTCATCGCGGTTGGAACTCCATCGCGTCGTGGCGACGGCTTCGCTGATCTGAGCTTCGTCTATGACGCTGCGCGCGAGATCGCGCGAGCGCTCGATGGCTTTACCGTTGTGATCACAAAATCGACGGTGCCGGTCGGAACCGGTGACGAAGTCGAGCGCATCATCCGGGAGACGCGGCCGGACGTCGCCTGCGCAGTAGTGTCGAATCCCGAATTCCTGCGCGAAGGAGCGGCGATCCGGGATTTCAAGCATCCCGACCGCATCGTGATCGGCACTACCGAGGCGCGGGCGCGCGAATTGATGAGCGAACTGTACCGGCCGCTCTACTTGAACCGCTCGCCGATCATGTTCACCGACCGACGCACCGCCGAGCTGATCAAATACGCGGCCAACGCCTTTCTCGCCACCAAGATCACGTTTATCAACGAGATTGCCGATCTCGCTGAAAAAGTCGGAGCCGACGTGCAGGAGGTCGCGCGCGGAATGGGGCTGGACAACCGGATCGGCTCGAAGTTCTTGCACGCGGGCCCGGGTTATGGCGGGTCCTGCTTTCCGAAGGACACAGTTGCGCTGATCAAGACAGCGCAGGACCATGCCTCGCCGTTGCGCATCGTCGAGGCGGTGGCGGCGGTCAACGATGCGCGCAAGCGCGCGATGGCGCGCAAGGTATCCGCGGCGCTCGGGGGCGAGCTGCGCGGCAAAACGGTCGCCGTCCTCGGCCTGACATTCAAGCCCAACACTGACGACATGCGGGAGGCGCCGTCGATCCCGCTCATCACGGCGCTGCAGGACCTGGGCGCCAAGGTGCGTGCCTATGATCCGGCCGGCATGGAACAGGCCAAGAGCGTCATCGCCAACGTCACCTTCTGCAGCGATGCCTACAGCTGTGCGGAGGGCGCTTCTGTTCTGGTGATTGTCACCGAATGGGAGCAGTTTCGCGCGCTCGATTTTGATCGGCTGAAGACCGTTATGGCGCAGCCGATCGTGGTCGATCTGCGTAACGTGTATCGCGCTGAAGAAATTGTCCGGCAGGGCTTTGTTTATGAAAGCGTAGGACGGCCGCGAAAATGATTTTTTGCAGAAGTTGTCACGCCCCGCGGAAGCGGGGCAACCAGTAACCGGCGAACTCGATTTCAATCGCAGCGTGTGTTTACTGGATTATCCGCTCGCGCGGGTAGTGACAGGCTGTAATCGTGGCACGAACCTTCGAAACACCGCTCCCAATAGACTCCGCGCTGCCCGACGTGGTTGCAGCGTTGTCCGCCAACGATGCCGCCGTCCTGGTCGCTCCGCCGGGTGCCGGCAAGACGACGCGCGTGCCCCTGGCCCTTCTTGATGAACCATGGGCTACGAACAAGAAAATTCTTGTACTTGAACCGCGGCGCCTCGCGGCACGTGCGGCCGCCGCGCGCATGGCATCGACATTGAACGAGGAGGTCGGCGACACGGTCGGCCTGCGCGTGCGCTTCGGCTCAAAAATTTCGAAGCGCACGCGTATCGAGGTCGTCACCGAGGGCGTGTTCACGCGCCTGGTCGTGGATGATCCCTCTCTGCAGGGTATTGCCGCCGTGCTGTTTGATGAATTTCACGAGCGATCGTTGGATGCCGATTTCGGCCTGGCGCTGGCGCGCGATGTGCAGCAGGGGTTGCGGGAAGATCTGAAGCTGCTGGTGATGTCGGCTACGCTTGACGGGGCGCGTGTAGCGGCGCTGCTCGGTGGCGCGCCTGTTGTTGAAAGCGAAGGCCGCGCTTTTCCGGTTGAGACGCGGTACCTCGGCCGTGATCCACGCGCTCCGATCGAGCGACAGGTGGTCGACGCCGTCGAACGCGCGCTCCGCGGCGAATCCGGCTCATTGCTGGTATTTTTGCCGGGCGCCGGCGAAATACGCCGTACCGAGGCGCTGCTGAAAGAGCGCATAAGAGACGCGACCATCGACGTTGTCGCGCTGTTCGGCGCGCTCGATGCCCGCGAGCAGGACCTTGCCATCTCTCCGTCGCTGCGGGGGCGGCGCAAGGTGGTGCTCGCGACGTCGATCGCGGAGACGTCGATCACGATAGAAGGCGTGCGCATCGTCGTGGACTGCGGCCTGTCGCGCGTGCCGCGCTATGAGCCCGATGTCGGCCTGACGCGGCTCGATACCGTGCGGGTCTCACGCGCCGCCGCGGACCAGCGGCGCGGTCGCGCCGGCCGGACCGAGGAAGGCATTTGCTACCGACTTTGGGACGAGCCGCAAACGGGATCCCTCGAACCCTACACGCGGCCCGAGATATTGTCGGCCGATCTGTCGTCGTTTGTTCTCGATCTCGCGCAATGGGGCGCGGCTGACCCGGCCAAGCTTGCTTTTCTCGATCCGCCGCCCCGGGCTGCGCTGACCGAAGCAAAGACACTGCTCACTGAATTATCGGCAATCGATCGTGATGGTCGCATCACCGATAAGGGCCGTCGATTGCGGAACTTGCCGTTGCCGCCGCGATTGGCCCGCATGGTGGTCGATGCGGCCGCCGAAGGCGCTGGCATGCTCGCTGCCAACATTGCTGCTGTCCTGACCGAACGGGGTCTTGGTGGTGATGACGTCGATCTCGGCCACCGGCTTGACCAGTTCCGTCGCGATCGTTCCCGTCGAGCCGAAGATGCACGCGCAATGGCGCAGAGATGGGCCCAGATGGTCGGCGGCAAAGAAGACGGCGATGAGCACTCCGCCGGCGCTCTGCTGGCGCTCGCCTATCCCGACCGCATCGCAAAGAATCGCGGCAGCAGTGGCGGCGCCTTTCTGCTTGCCAATGGTCGCGGCGGCGCGGTTGACCCTGTCTCGACGCTCGCGCGCGAACCGTTCCTGGCGGTGGCGGAGCTCACCGGAGTGGCGGCCTCCGGCCGTATTGTGCTTGCCGCGCCGATAACCCTCGGCGAAATTGAGTCATGCTTCGCGGGGCATATCGAGGAGGACGAAACGGTCGCGTTCGATTCAACTTCCGCCTCGTTACGCGCCCGGCGGCAGCGGCGGCTTGGCGCGCTGACCTTGGCCGACCAAACCAGGCCGGTTTCGCCCAGCCTGGAAAATGCAAGGCTACTCGCGGAAGGCATTGCGCGATCAGGCGTAGGAAGGCTGCCATGGAGCAAGGCCCAGCTTCAACTCCGCAATCGCGTGATGTTCCTGCATCGGGCAGAAGGCGGCGAGTGGCCCGATTTGTCGGACGAAGCGCTGACCCGCACTGCGGCGGAATGGCTCGCGCCATTTCTTACCGGGAAGACCGCGCTCTCGCAGATCGGCGCGGACGATCTTGGAGCAGCCCTGGATACGATGGTGCCGTGGAGATTGCGGTCACGGCTCGACGCTGAGGCGCCGACCCACTTTGCCGCCCCATCCGGCTCCGCGGTACCGATCGACTACGATGCTGAGGAAGGGCCGAAGCTTTCGATCCGCGTGCAGGAATTGTTCGGCCTTTCCGTCCATCCCACGGTCGCCGGTGGGCGCGTGCCGTTGCTGATCGAACTGTTGTCGCCAGCCCATCGGCCGGTGCAAATGACCCGGGATCTGCCCGGCTTCTGGCGGGGCAGTTACAAAGACGTGAGGACGGACCTGCGCGGTCGTTATCCAAAGCATCCGTGGCCGGAGAATCCGCTGACGGCGACGCCCACCCGCCGCGCCAAGCGCCGTGGCGAATAGTTTCAATTTTAGTCATTCGGGTTACCCGGCGCTGACCATGCCCAGATCCGCGGCCAATCACGGCGCGTTCATTAAGCCGGCTTTGATCCTCGCGTGTGAGTATCGCCCCATTATTGGGCCTCGCCATGCGCCAACTCGCCATCTTTGCGGCCGCTTTGGTTGTGGCCGGCGGCTACGCGGCACGATATGCCGATCGTGCCACCGAGAGTCCCGCTGTCACCCAGGCCGCGGTGTTGCAGCCGTCCTACGAACCGCGGGAGCCAAGCACCTCCGGCCGCAGCCTGATGGTGGAAAGTGATCGTCAGGGTCATTTCTTGCTCGAGGCCAGGGTCGACGGACGCTTCATCGACTTCGTTGTCGACACCGGCGCCTCACTGGTCGTTCTGCGTGAATCGTCAGCAGCCTTGGCGGGCATTCGGCCTCAACCGCGCGACTACACCGCGACTGCCGTAACCGCCAACGGCAAGATCAAGGCCGCCCCGGCCAAAATTGACCGCATTGAGATTGGCAGTATCACCGTCTTTGACGTGCCGGCCATGGTGCTGCCCGACGAGGCGCTGAGCAAAAATCTGCTGGGCGTGTCGTTCCTTTCGCGCCTGAGACGCTACGAATACGCCAACGGCCGATTGTTGCTCGAGCAATAATTGCCAGTTTCGACGTAATCGCGACAGGCTTCTGATTACTTGGCATTGTGGACTGTGGTCCGCCGCTCTGGATCGGCCAAACGCCGGTGCGACGGGACCGCTTTCCGGCTTTCCGGCGTTAGGGTATTTGAATTGCGCCGCCCTTGTTGAGGATCTGATGTTCCCCACCCCGAAACCCGCGCTCGCTCCAAATACGTATGCATATGAATCCGCGCCGCTCGTTAAGCCGACCGGGTTTCGCGAATACGATGCGCGCTGGCTGCTGGAAAAAGAGATCAACCTGATGGGGATGCAGGCCCTCGGATTGGGCCTCGGC
>JBKPLN010000732.1:0-2784 GCA_046731635.1 Pseudomonadota bacterium
CTTGAGGTTGGATTCTGGGAGAGTGATAGACCAATTCTTCACTCTCTCAAGCACGATCGAACGGCTGCGCCAGGGGCCTTTGAGCGAACACCTGGACGCCTACGCCACCGCATTAGCCAAGCAAGGCTACGCGCGGCACTCTATCCGAATTCAGGTCGTGGTGATCGCCGAGTTCAGTCGATGGCTGCAACAGAAACAGATCAAACTGCGAGATTTGGACGGCACGGTCGTGGATCGATTCGTGCAGCATCATCAGCGACTAACGAGCATAGGCCGAGGCGACGCAGGCATCTTGAATAGATTCATTGCCATGCTGCGCCAAGACCGGATCTTGGAGCAACGCCAGACAATGACGGTACGGAGCCCGCGGCAAGGCATCACCGACGACTTCAGCCGTTATCTGTTGGAAGAGCGGGAGCTGTCCCGGGCGACGTTGCAGAACTATGTGCCCTTCATTGATCGCTTCCTTTCCGAGCGTTTTGGTAATAGAACACCGAACCTTTGCACGCTTCATGCCCCCGACGTCACTGCGTTTGTGCGGCGTCACGTTCATCAGCTCAGCCCGGGACGAGCCAAACTGATGGTGACCGCACTCCGCTGCTTTTGCTACTACCTCAGGCAACGCGGAGAGATCGCAGTGGATCTGGCGGCGTGTGTGCCCACTGTGCCGAATTGGTCGAAGTCAACGTTGCCCAAATTTCTTCCACCAGGAACGATCCAGCGCGTCTTGAGTCGATGTGATCGGCGAACAGCCATTGGCCGGCGTGACTACGCCATCTTGGTGCTGCTCGCCAGGCTGGGCCTGCGGGCGGGAGAAGTGGTTGCCCTCAACCTGGAGGATATCGATTGGGAAGCCGGCCAATTGGCCATTCGCGGCAAAGGCGGCCGGTCCGCCCAAATGCCATTGCCAGCCGATGCCGGTGAAGCCATTGCCACATATTTGCGTGACGGTCGGCCGCAGTGCTCCAGCCGCCGAGTTTTCATTCGCGCCAAAGCTCCGTTAACCGGGTTTGCCAGTTCCGTGGCGATTTGTGTCGTCGTAGAGCAGGCTCTGAAAAGAGCGGGTGTGGAGTCGGCGCGCAAGGGCGCGCATCTGTTTCGCCACACGCTGGCCTGTGATCTACTCCGGCAAGGGTGCTCCCTGGACGAGATTGGCGAACTGCTGCGGCACCAAAGCCCAGACACAACGGCCATCTACGCGAAGGTGGACGTGACAGCGTTGCATTCTCTGGCGCTGCCGTGGCCGCGAGGAGGACGTCAATGAGCGATGTACGCAAAGGCATTCGCGACTATCTGACATTGCGACGTGGCCTGGGGTTCAAACTCGTCAAACACGAAGCCGCACTCAACGACTTCGCGTGTTTTCTGAAACGGAAAGGGAGTTCCCACATTACTAGCGAACTCGCCCTGGAGTGGGCAACACTGCCAGTCCATCACCAGCCCTGCCAGTGGACCGCACGGCTGAGTTTCGTGCGCGGCTTCGCCCGCTACTGGAGCGCCACGGATCCGGTGACGGAAGTTCCTCCATTGGGCCTGCTGCCATACCGGCCGCGACGGGCTCGGCCGTACTTATATTCCGGCCAGGAAATCCAGCAGCTTTTGAAGGCCGCGAAAGCTCAGCCTTCCTGTGACCCGCTGCGACCCTGGACCTACTACTGTCTGTTCGGATTGTTGGCGGTCACGGGCCTCCGGCTCAGTGAAGCACTGAATCTCCGCGTGGAGGACCTGGACGGGCCCGAAGGCATCATCGCCGTGCATGGAACCAAGTTTGGCAAGTCCCGCCTGGTGCCGCTGCATGCCTCGACCTGCAAAGTCCTTACCGATTACGCAAACCTTCGGGACCGCCGCTTTGGTCTGCGATCGAGGACTCACTTCTTTGTGAATAAGAATGGAAGCCGGCTGGACAAGGGCGAGGTCCATCGCATGTTCTATGTATTGTCTCGACAAATCGGGTTGCGTGGGCCAGGAGCCAGTCGTGGTCCGCGGCTCCATGATTTTCGTCACCGCTTCGCAGTCGAGACTCTGCTGCGGTGGTACCGAAACGGCGAGGATCCGAAGCGGCGATTGCCGCTCTTGTCTACTTATCTCGGGCACGCACACGTGACCCATACTTATTGGTACTTGACGGGCACGCCAGAGCTGTTGGGGGCAGCCGGGAAGCGCCTGGAAAAGAGATGGGAGGGCTTGAATGCTGGACGTCGCTGATTTTCCGGCCTTGCTGCAGGCCTTCTTTACCACTCGTCTGATGTCCCAACGGAAGGTCAGCCCGCACACGATCGCCTCGTATCGGGACACCTTTCGCCTGCTGCTACAGTTTGCACAAAAACGGTTACACAAGCCACCTGCCCAGTTGAAATTGGAAGACCTCAATGCCAGCTTGATCGGAGGCTTTCTGGAAAATCTGGAGCGCAGTCGTGGTAACGGTACTCGCAGCCGAAACCTGCGTCTAACGGCGGTGCGGTCGTTCTTCCGCTACGCCGCGCTCGAAGTGCCGGAGCACGCCGGCGTCATTCAACGCGTGCTGGCGATACCCAACCAACGCCAGCCCCGCACCCTGGTGAGCTTTCTAAACCGGGCGGAGATCGATGCATTGCTGGCGGCGCCGAATCAGGAGACCTGGTTAGGCCGGCGCGATTATGCCTTCCTGCTCACCGCTGTGCAGACTGGATTGCGTCTGTCGGAGATGACCGCGCTCCGGCATGGAGATGTTTCGTTAGGCACCGGTGCCTATGTTCGTTGCCAAGGGAAAGGACGCAAGGAACGTTGTACCCCTCTCACCAAATC
>JBKPLN010000733.1:0-7479 GCA_046731635.1 Pseudomonadota bacterium
ACGAAAAATCTGGGTGACAGCGTCGAAATCCGAATTCGCGACAATGGCAGCGGGATTCCACCCGAAGTCAGGGAGCGAATGTTCAATCCGTTTTTCACAACAAAACCTGCAGGCGAGGGCACAGGGCTCGGCCTGTCGATCAGCCATGACATCGTCGTCAAGCAACATGGCGGATCCATTGATGTCGACACGGAGCCGGGTAATTACACCGAGTTCCGCATCGTTCTTCCAAGAAACGCGGCTACGCTAGGCAAAACAGGAGCATCGACGTGAAACTTCTTATCCTTGTTGTTGATGACGAACCGGACGTCGAAATGCTGTTCCGTCAGCAATTCCGCCGCGACCTTCGCGACGGCCGCTTCACGATGGAATTTGCCCAGTCCGCGCCGGCGGCGCTTCAATGCATCAGTGATGCGGGCGACGCCTCACTCATTTTGATTCTGTCCGACATCAATATGCCTGGCATGAGCGGCCTCGAGCTCCTGCCAAAAGCCAAAGCGGTGCGACCCGACGTACCGGTGATCATGATCACCGCCTATGGCGATGCGGAGACAAAGCGCAGAGCGCTTGAAAGCGGTGCCGAGGCGTTGTTAACCAAGCCAATCGATTTCGTGCAGCTTCGCAGCGAGATCGACACGCGCGTTGAAAGAGCAGCATGACCACTCGAATCCTGGTCGTGGATGACGAGCCTGACCTGGAGGCGCTCGTTCTTCAGAAGTTTCGTCATCAAATCCGGGACCAAGCTGTCAGCTTTATATTCGCCCACGACGGTGTGGAGGCGCTGGCGGCGTTGGAGGCGAATGGCGACATCGATCTGGTCGTCACCGATATCAATATGCCGCGGATGGATGGGCTCTCGCTCCTGCAGAAGTTGCAGGAGAACGAAGAAAACATAATGACGGTCATCGTTTCGGCCTATGGCGACATGACTAATATTCGCACGGCGATGAATCGCGGCGCCTTCGATTTCGTGACCAAGCCGATCGACTTCCTCGATCTGGAGGCCACCATCGCCAAGACCATCCGCCACATCGAATTGCTGCGCGAGGCCCGCGAGCGGCAGGTGGCGGCAGAGCGGGCCTATGCCTCGCTGTCGCGATATTTCTCGCCAAATCTTGCCCAGCGTCTTGCCGGCGACACCGCAGCGGTCGATCTCGGGGGTCAGCGCCGGGAGATCGCGATGCTTTTCACCGACATTGAGAGTTTTACGGCGCTCGTAGAAACGCTGGAGCCCAGCGTGCTCGGGCCGCTCCTCAATGAATATCTCACCGGCATGACCGACATCGTCTTTGCCAATGAAGGCACGGTCGCCAAGATTGTCGGGGATGCCTTGCACATTCTGTTCGGCGCGCCGGGCGAGCAGTTCGACCATGCCGCGCGTGCGGTGGCTTGCGCGCTGTCACTGGATGAATTTGCGCAAGGGTTCTCCGAGCGCTGGCAGAAAAAGGGCATCGCTTTCGGGATAACCCGCATCGGCGTCCATGCCGGGCCGGCTATCGTCGGCAATTTCGGCGGCGGCAGGTTTTTCGATTACACCGCTTACGGCGATACCATCAACGTTGCAGCGCGGCTTGAAACGGTCAACAAACAGCTCGGCACCCGAATTTGTGTCAGCGCGGCGCTTGCCGAAGGGGTGGAGAATTTCCGCGGTCGGCCGATCGGCGATCTTGAATTGAGAGGAAGAGGCGAGGTGATCCGCGCCTTCGAGCCGCTTCAGGAAAAGCAATTCAAGGGTCCCGCTACCAAAAGTTACCTCCACGCCTTTGCCCTGCTGGAGGCAGGGGACGCGGGCGCGGTTGCCGCCTTCGCCGCGCACGTTGGCAAACAGCCGGAGGATCGCCTGGCCGCCTTCCACCTCAAGCGGCTGCTGAATGGGGCAAAGGGCACGCGGATAGCAATGGAATAGCAGCTTTCCCCGCTAGTTCGGCCCATCTTCGAGAGTCGTCGGTTCTGTGACCCCGGTCACAGTGGTGCAGCGGTAGTTCCCGTAAATTCCAGTTGTGGAATTCGATGACTGGAGGGCGCCCATGTCGATCACCTACGAAACCTGGAGCAGCCGGGTCGCTATCGCGGGACGTGTCGCTGAGTTGCGCCGCGTGTCCTACAGCTCGAATGAACCAATGATCCCGTGGGATTATCACCTGCCGTTCGGCAAGACCGAAGCGCGGGCGGAAGCCTTGAAGTGGATCTGGCAGACTTGAGACCGACATAGGCCACGCAACCCCGACCAATAAATCTCAACCTCAACAACAGAAGGACCAATGCCATGACGAACAAGACCCTCGGACTCGACCGCAACGAGGAAGAACTCTTCATCGACACTGTGTCGGATGAAGCGCTCGAAATCGCGGTCGGGACGGCGAAGGAGCAGGCGAACTTCACCCTCGGGGCCTGCAGTGGCCTTTCCGTGTGTCCCGGCTGATTATTTCATAGAATTATCCAGAAATTATCTGGTTGGACGAGGTCTCCGGCGAGGTGCCGGAGACCTCTTTGTTTACCGATGAGACCTAGTGACGCGGCTGGGCGAGTGCTGCTCGTTCGGCGGTGGCAGGCAACGGAACTCTCGCCGGTGCCAACGGACTCGGGCGCGACGTCTTGAGCGCCTGCATGAAATCAGCAAACCAAGCGTGGATTGAGTGCCGCAAGAGGACGTCCATCATGATTTGCCAGCGGGCACACCGTTCCTCGCGAGACATCAGCAATGCCGCGGCGATCTGCCGGGTAATGTCTTCGATGTCGTTTGGATCGACCTGCAAGGCGGTATCGAGCTCGCGGGCAGCCCCCGCCGACCTGGACAGCACCAGGATGCCGGGGTCGGAAGGATCCTGAGCGGCGATGTACTCTTTGGCGACCAGGTTCATCCCGTCGTGCAGGGGCGTGACCAGGCCGACCGCTGAAGCCCGGTAGAACCCGGCCAGGGTCGATTGGCAGAACCCTTTTGTAACGTAACGGATAGGACTCCAGTCGATTTCGCTGTGCTTTGCATTGATTTCGCCCACGAGCGCGGCGAGCTCGTGCTGCAGCGAGCGATACGCTTCGATCGTCGAACGCGATGGCACCGCGATCTGCAGCAGCGACAGCCGGTGCTTGAGTTTCGGAAATCGGGTCAGCAACCTTTCCATTGCGCGGAATCGTTGAATCAGCCCTTTTGAATAATCGATGCGATCGACCCCGATGATGAGCTGCGAGCCGGTCAAACTGGCACGCAAGCGGCGAACCTCGGGGTCGGCGGCGACCTTTTGGGCCCGGTCGGCGAAGTCCTGTGCGTCGATCCCGACGGGAAAGGTTGCCAGGCGGCAGGTCCCGGCGCGCGTGCGGAACGCTGATCCCCAGGACGGAATCCGAAGGTCGTTGCGGAGAAAGTCTGCGAAGTTTGCGCGGTCCTGGTCGGTCTGAAACCCGATCAGGTCGTAGGCCAACATGGCCTCGGCCAGTTCGCGATGCTGGGGAAGCGCGGCGATGACTGACCTGTTCGGCCAGGGCGTATGCAGGAAAAAGCCGATTTCCCGCAGCATCCCAAGTTTTCGTAATTCGCGGCCGATCAGAAGAAAGTGGTAGTCGTGCACCCAGAAGCGCGACTCGGGCTTCGCGAAGGTTGCGAGCATGCGCGCCATGTAGGCGTTGATCTCGCAATAGGATGCATAGTCTTCGCGGCAGGCGCGCGCGAGATCGAGGCGCGAATGCAGGATCGGCCACAAAGCCGAGTTGGCGAAGCCCTCGTAAAACCTGGTGTAGTGTTGGTCGGGCACGTCGACTGTGGCGAGCGTGCCGCGTCCGTAATTGTACCGCGCTCGATGCGGCGCTTCCGACCGCTGGATCCAAACCAGACCACGCCTGATCGACGGACCGCGGGAAGCAGTGCGGCGGCGAGTCCGCCCGTCATAGGACTACCGGGCTCTATCCGCGCCACCCGATTGGATACAACGATGTCCACAACTGACCCCGGTGACTACTCCCAAAAGGACATCCCGATCCTGGAGGTGCAGGACAACGCCAACTCATTGCTATAGTTCCGGAGGGCGAGTTCACGGGATTTCAGGCGAGTTGCATCACGCTGATGGGGTAGGCCGCGAACAAAGTCGCGACGGAGACTTCGTTTTGATGACTGGCTGAGGTCGGGTTGAAAATGTCCCTGTACGTGCTAGGGGGCAGGGGCAATGTCGCCTGCCAGCCCGACGGCCAACAGCGTCCGCCGGTGGTCAAAGGTGCAAAATGCCGGCCGACGGCCGCCACCAGCCGCTTCTTTTTCCAGGCACGGGCAAAGGCAACGACATGGCCCGCGTGTGGCCCTGCAGCCTCAATCGGCTCATAAGTTCCGTACCGGAAAAGATCGGGCAGGCCTTGCCGCAAAGCCAGCAGCGCATGCGTCACGGCGAGCTTGATCCGGCCGTCTTGCCATCGTGAGGCCAATGTGTCCGAGGGCAGTGGGCTCTCGGCCAAGAAGCTTCGACGCGAGGAAAAATCCACCGGGCGCCTGTTGTCCGGATCGACCAGCGAAAGGTCCCAGAGCTCGGCGCCCTGATAAAAGTCCGGCACTCCCGGCAACAGGATCTTGAGCGCCAGTTGCGAGACCGAATTGAGGGCGCCCAGGAGCGTGGTGCGCGCCGCGAATGCTTCGAACGACGCCAAAAATCCCGCCGAGATTGCGGGGTCGAGCAGGCCCGCCACGAACGCCCGCAGGGCCGCCTCGTAAGCTTCGTTCGGATCGGTCCAGTTGGTTTCCTCTTTACCTTCGCGCGCCGCCTTGACCGCATAGTCCTGCATCCGCATGACCAGCTGGGCATCCGTCTTGCCCGGCCAGGCGCCGACCAGGGCCTGGTACAACATGTATTCGTGCGGCCTGCTCGGGAGGCGCCTGCCGTTCCGGTGCTGGATCAGTGCAGCATTCCGGCTGTGCCAGTCTTTCACCGATGCGTCCCAGTCTTCTGCAAGTTCGGCGATAGCAAGAATGCGCGCCCGCGCATCCTCGCCGCGCTTGGTGTCATGGGTGGCGGTGCTAGTGAGCCCCCGCGCGGCAGCTTCCGAGCGCAATCGCTGTCGCTCGTGAAACGCGGTGAGACCGAGCTCGCCTGTCGTTGGATCGCCGCCGACTTCATTGAAGGCGAGCAGGCGCTGATAGCGATAAAAGGCCGTGTCCTCCATGGCCTTCGCCATCAGCGGTCCGGTAAATTGCTGGAGCTTGAGCGCGAACTCGCGCACGCGGGGTGCGCTGTAACTCGGATTGCCCGCGAGATCGAGAGTGACTGCGCTCAGCAAAAAATCGAATATCTGCGGATCGGGCCCACGCCATCGAGCGCGAGCGCGCGAGACGATCTCTTCGATCAGGCGTCGCTCCTGCTCGGATGCGCCGCCGGCGGTGACATACGTGCGATAAACCGGAAATTCGAGCACATAGAGCAGCAGGGCCGCGCGCAGCCGGTCGATGGTGAAATCGCGCGTGCTGAAATGGCCCGCCGCGATGCGTGAAAGCGCGCCGCAGAGCACGCCGAATTCACTGGCGAGAATGGCTTCGATCACGAGCTGCTTCGCCGCATCCAGTATGCCGGCAAAATCTCTCTGCTCGCCGGCGAAATCCCTGTATGTCGCGTCAAGGCGCTCAAGCCCGCGTCCATCGACGAGTACATGCGAAAACATATTGAGCCATTCGTATCCCGTCGTTCCGGCAACGCCGGGAAAGTGCGGCATCGTTTCGCCGTTGGCCAGAATCTTCTCGACAATGACATAGAAACCCGTCGGCAATCCCGCCTCGCGCCGGAGCTTGCGGATCATGTGACTAAGCCGCCTGGTGTATTGGGCCGGATCGCGCAACCCATCGATGTGGTCGAGCCGCAAACCTTGCAGCTGATCGGCGGCGATCAATCTCGACACCAGAGCATGGACGGCGCGAAACGTCGCCGGATCCTCGACCCTCAGACCCGCGAGATCGTTGATGTCGAAGAAGCGCCGGTAGTTCACCGCCGAGACAGCGACGCGCCAATATGCAACGCGGTAATGCTGACGTTCGAGCAGGCGATGGAGCAGCCCCGCGCCGGTTTCGGTCTTGCCGCTGTAGGCCTCGAGTCCGCGCTCGATCACCGCTGCGGCGCCCCCGAGATCCCGCAACCGCCGTTTGAGGTCCGGCGCTTCGCGATAGGAGGGCGAGCGGGGATCGCGGTAGTCATCCGCGAGCGCGATCAGCTCGCGCGCAATCCCGTCATCCGCGGCATGAGAGGCGGTGACGACCGTGCGCAGGATCTCGGGGTAGCGTTGCGGATTGATCGGCAACTTGTGCTGGAAATACCAGGCTGCGAAGGTCCCGTTCGCGGGATCGTATTTGAGCTGGATCTCGCCGCTCTGCAACGCCTCGCCATAGGGGCTTCCGAGGATCGGCAGCAGCACGCCGGGATGGCGCCGATGCGGCAGCGCGTTCCAGTCAATGTCGAAAGACCGCGCGTGCGGTGATCCGGTGCCCCATTCGAGAACGTCAAGCCACCACGCATTGTCGGCACTGCCGACGACCATGTGATTGGGTACGAAATCGAGAATGAGGCCGAGCCCGTGCTCCTTCAGTGCCGCGCTCAGGCGTGCAAAGGCTTCGTCGCCCCCAAGCTCCGGGTTGAGGCGATCGTGATCGACAATGTCGTATCCGTGCGTGCTTCCGGGCCGCGCCTTGAGAAACGGCGACGCATATAAATGCGTGATGCCCAGCTCCTTGAGGTAAGGCACAATCGCGGCTGCGTCGTCGAAGCCAAAATCCTTGGTGAGCTGCAGGCGGTAGGTCGCAAGCGGAATATCGGAGGCCATCAGGCGTCCCCGATGGCTGCGTGTTTTTTCCGTTCGTCCCCGTACTCGGGTCCAGCCTTCAGCTGGCCCGAGCACAGGCTCCAGCGGGGACCCATTATTCTGGATTCCCGCTTGCGCGGGAATGAACGGAGACTGGGTGGTGTATTGGCCATCAGGCGTCCCCGATGGCTGCGTAAACCGACCACGGCGGCAATTCGCCCGGAGGCTCGCCGCCCCAGATCGGCTCGCCCCAGCTCATCTTCGCGCGTCGCAGCGCAATATCCGTCAGGTTGGCCAGCAGTTTGAGGGCCTTCGACTCCGCCCGCCAGCGGCCGCTCAGAATCCCGTCATCGAAGCTGACCTCGCTGTCCCGAATTGCCGCGAGCAGGGGCACGATCGCGCGCCTGCGCACGTCAAGCAGCGAACGCGTCAGCTCGAGCCGCCGCGCATGATCCGGTCGTGTGATCGCTTCCCAATCAAGAACGGCGCTAGCCCGCGTGTCTGGTGAAATCGGATCGGGAATGTTGGCATGGCGCGCATAGGCTTCTGCGAACTCCCGCTTGCGTCCGTTGCGCACGGCCTGCGCCAATTCTCCCTTGAAATCGCAGAAAAAAGGGAATGGTTCGGTCGCGCCCCATTCCTCGCCCATGAACAGCATCGGCGGCGCGGGCGCGAGCAGCAGGATCGCCACCATCGCCCGGATCAGCCGCGGGTCGG
>JBKPLN010000734.1:0-10728 GCA_046731635.1 Pseudomonadota bacterium
GATTGGGACCATTCGCTTCTTCCTGCCCTTGCCGGTGACGACCAAGGTCTCGCTATTGGGCCGCGCGTCGCTGCGCTTTAAACCCAGTGCCTCGGACAGTCGTAGTCCGGAGCCGTAAAGCAGCGCGAGCACCGCCGCGTCGCGCGCGATGATCCATTCCTCCCGCGCTTCGCCTTCGCGCAAGTCAGTCGCGGTAATCCGCACGGCGGCGGAAACCGCCAAGGGCTTCGGCAACGTTTTCGGAACTTTAGGCGCCCGCACGGCAGTCAACGCCGCGACCTTGCCCTTGCCCTTGCGTTCCAGGAAACGCGTGAACGAACGTATCCCCGCGAGCGTGCGCATCAGCGAGCGACTGCCGACACCCTCGCTACGCCTTGCCGCCATGAAGGCTCGTACATCCGTCGGGGCAAGTTTCGCCAATTGCTTCAGCGTTGGCGCGCCACCCAGATGTTCCGCCAAAAAGCGGAGGAATTGGCAAACATCGCGCCGGTAGCAATCGACCGTCTTCACCGACATGCGACGCTCGGCGCCCAGATAGGTCAGCCAGGCGGCGATTTCGGTGGAAACATCGCGACTCGGCTCGAATTCGCTCATAAACGAAGAGTGGCACCGCTTCCTTCACCCTTCCTTAAGCGCCCGGAATCGGCCAGACCAACGGTCATGACGCTGCGCGTTGTCGATATCCTGGTGCCGGTGGCACTCGACCAGACCTATTCCTATCGGGTGCCGGCAGAGCTCGACCTGGCGCCCGGCGACCTGGTGGCGGTGCCCCTTGGCGCGCGCGAATACATGGGCGTCGTCTGGGCTGACAACCCGAGCCCGAATCCGCGTCTGCATAACCGCCTGAAGGATGTCGACGAAAAACTGGACGTGCCGCCGCTGCGGCCCGAGCTTCGTCAGTTCGTTGACTGGGTTTCCGCCTACACGCTCGCCTCCCGCGGGATGGTGCTGCGCATGGCCCTGCGCATGGGCGAGCATCTTGGTCCTGGCCGGGAACGCATCGGTGTGCGGCTCGCTGGCCCGGCACCGCAACGATTGACTGCCGCCCGCGCGCGAGTGCTTCAGCTTTTTGCCGATGGACTGATCCGTTCCAAAAAAGAGGCGGCGCAGGAAGCAGGAGCCAGCACCAGCGTCATCGATGGATTGATCGATGAAGGCACGCTGGAAACTGTCGTTTTGCCTCCCGAGCCGGCGGCCGCGCAGCCGGACCCGGATTTCCGCAAACCGGAATTCTCGCTGGCCCAGCTGGCCGCCGCCGATACGCTGCGCACAACTCTCGCGCAAGGCGGCTACACGGTTACGCTTCTTGACGGCGTGACGGGCTCCGGAAAAACCGAAGTCTATTTCGAGGCAGTGGCCGAAAACATCCGCCGTCGACGACAGACGTTGATCCTGATGCCGGAAATTGCACTCACCGCGAAATTCCTCGACCGATTTGCCGATCGGTTCGGCGTTGGTCCGGCGGAATGGCACTCGCAGCTTTCACCGCGCAAGCGTGCACGCACGTGGGCCGCGGTGGCGGCGAACGAGGCATCAGTGGTTGTGGGCGCCCGGTCGGCACTTTTTCTGCCCTATGCGGACCTGGGGCTTATTGTCGTCGATGAAGAGCACGACCCGGCTTACAAGCAGGAGGATGGCGCTCATTATCATGCACGCGATATGGCGGTCGTGCGCGGGTCGATCGCGAAAATTCCGATCGTTCTCGCGTCGGCCACTCCTTCGGTCGAATCGGTGGTCAACGCGCGTCGCGGCCGCTACCGGCACGTTCATTTGCCCGAACGCTTTGGCGGCGCGCATCTGCCGTCCATTGAAGCGATCGACATGCGTCGCGAAGGTCCGCCGCGCGGGCGCTTCATTTCACCGCGGCTTGCCGAGGCGGTGGCGGTCTCGCTGACCCGCGGCGAGCAGGCCTTGCTGTTTCTCAATCGGCGCGGTTACGCCCCGTTGACGCTTTGTCGCGCTTGCGGCTTTCGCCTGCACTGTCCGAATTGCGACGCCTGGCTGGTCGATCATCGATTCAAGCGCCGGCTGGTGTGTCACCACTGCGGATACTCCAATCCGCCTCCGGCGGAATGCCCGAATTGCCATGCCACCGAGAGCTTCGCTGCGGTGGGGCCCGGCGTCGAGCGTCTTGAAGCGGAAGCGGCCGAGCTCTTTCCGCAGGCGCGCGTACTCGTGCTTTCGAGCGATCTCGTGGAATCCGTTGAGCGTCTACGGCAGGAACTCGACGACGTGGCAGCCGGGCGATTCGATCTCGTGATCGGTACGCAGCTCGTTGCCAAGGGACACCATTTTCCCAAGCTCAACCTGGTCGGCATCGTCGACGCCGATCTGGGGCTTGGCAACGGCGATCCACGCGCAGCCGAGCGCACGTTCCAGCTGCTGCATCAGGTGGTTGGCCGAGCCGGTCGGGAGGAGGGTCGCGGCGTCGGCTATCTGCAGACCCATCAGCCGGAACACCCGGTGATACGGGCTTTGATCTTGGGCGACCGCGAGGCCTTCTACGACAGTGAGATCAAGCAACGGGAGCGCACCGGCTACCCGCCATTTGGACGGATGGCGAGCCTTGTCGTCACCGCAAACGAAAGGCACGGCGCGGAGGCTTACGGTCGCACGCTGGCCAGCGCTGCGCCGAAGGACGGGCCTGTTCGTGTGCTGGGCCCGGCGGAAGCGCCGATCGCGGTGGTGCGAGGCCGGCACAGATTCCGCCTTCTTGTGAAGTCACCGCGCGCTTTCGATTTGTCCGCTTACTTGCGCAAATGGCTTGCCGGTGCACCAAAAGCACGCGGAAACGTGCGGCTCGAAGTGGACGTCGATCCGCAAAGTTTTTACTGACGTCAAGTCGCGAATTTCAGCCCGACGATTCCAGCCACGATCAATCCAATGCAGCCAAGGCGCAAAGCCGTCGCTGGCTCGCTGAAAAGGTAAATGCCAAGTGCCGCAGTGCCGACAGCACCGATTCCGGTCCAGACGGCGTACGCCGTGCCAACCGGCAGGTCTCTGAGCGCGAGGCCGAGCAGGGCGAGGCTGAGCGCCATGGCAGCAATGGTGAGCAGCGACGGGAGCAGCCGGGAAAAACCCTCGGTGTATTTCAGTCCGATCGCCCACCCGACTTCAAACAATCCGGCGAGCAACAGATAAAGCCACGCCATGACGGTTCTCCCTTAAGGGCGTAGTTACTCCGGCATCTCATCGTGACGCACGTTAGGCTGGAGCAAAACGCAAGCGGCTGCGGCAAAAATCATCGCAAACCCGATGATGTCAGGCAGAGTGAGGCGTTCGCCGAGCGCGACCGCCGATGCGCTGACGCCGATCACCGGCACCAGCAATGAGCCGAGCGAAGCGGTGATCGCCGGCAGCCGGTCGACGATCGACCACCACAAAAAATGCGCGAGGCCGACCCCGAATAATCCGACAAAGAGCACTGCTAAAATAGTGTCATTGTTGATTGGCCAGAGATGCGGATGACCCTCGAAAAGGAAAGAGCCGGCGGTGATGAACAGCAGGCCGAACAATAATTGCCAAGCGGCATTCGCCAGTGGCTCGATCGTCACTTTTGCCCATTTGATATAGACGGTTGCAAATGTCCAGCTGAAGGCACAGCCAAGCGAGTAAAAAACGAACGGCGGAAATCCGTGGGCGAACAATGGCCACAACAGGACCGTCAGGCCGACGACGCACAGGGCGAAAGCGAACCATCGGATAGCATTCAAACGTTCGCCGAGAACGAAATGGCTCAGCACCGTTGTCCAGATCGGCATCGAATAAGTGATGATGATGGCGCGTGTCGTCGCGCCGCTGAGTTGCGCGAAGCCTGAGAGGATCTGAAACCCCGCGACATTGAATAGCCCTGCGATCATCACGTGGACATACTGGCCACGGGGCACCTTGAGATGGTGCCCTGTGATGACAATAGCGAGGAATAGCGTCGCGGCGCCGATCGCCGAGCCCGCGACACGCAAGCTCCACGGGCTGAGCTCGCGCAATGCAACCGCAGCCGCGATCCAGTTCAGACCCCAGGCAAAAGCGAGCAGTACCACCAGCAGCTTGGCCGTCGTGGCGGCGTCGCTTGTCTTTCTCGAGTCCGGCATGCTCTTGGAAACCAGGGCGAGTGGCGGGGGGAAGCGGCACTTTGTCCCTGCCCGCTATAGCGAGGAGCGGCTCGCGTGGCGAGTATTGCTGCGATGCAAATTTGTCGAGCCTTGCGCGGGCGGTACTCGCGCCCCGCCTCAAAGCACGTGCGCTTATTGCACGCCCGTTCTCGCTGTGTTAGCTACCCGTCGATTTCAGGGGGTTCCTGCGCGCTTCCCGCGACGTCCCTGGCGATCGGAATTCCCTCTTGAATTCCAATAGGTTGAGTCGCCGTTCGCGACGGCGGTTCGGCTTGTGAATGAAAAGTAGCGAGCGTCCCAGTGGCAGGCGAAGATCCCCTCGTATTCGGAATGGCTGGGCGCTACGCGACGGCGCTTTTCGAGCTGGCGCTCGAGAATAAGGCCGTCGATGCCGTCAAGAAGGACCTTGATCGGTTCGATGCGCTCATGACCGAAAGCGCCGACCTCCATCGCCTCGTGCGCAGTCCGGCATTCGGTGCCGACGAGCAGCTCAGGGCGCTCTCGGCAATACTTGAGAAGGCGGGCATCACCGGACTGGCCGCCAATTTTCTCAGAGTCATCACCACTAATCGGCGGCTGTTCGCGGTCCGCGACATGATCCGCGCCTATCGCATCCTTGTCGCGCGTCACAAGGGCGAGATGGTCGCGCAGGTGACCGTCGCCGAGAAGCTGAGCGACAGCAATCTCGACACGCTCAAGGGTGCACTAAAGTCCGTGACGGGGAGCAAGGACGTCGACCTCGAGATCACGGTTGACCCGGCCATCATCGGGGGCCTGATCGTCAAGGTCGGCAGCCGCATGGTTGATAGCTCGCTCCGCACAAAACTCAATTCGATCAAGCTAGCGATGAAAGAGGCCCGCTGATGGATATCCGCGCCGCAGAAATTTCCGCCATCCTCAAAGAGCAGATCAAAAAATTCGGCCAGGAGGCGGAAGTCTCCGAAGTCGGTCAGGTGCTCTCCGTCGGCGACGGGATCGCCCGCGTATACGGCCTCGATAATGTGCAGGCCGGCGAGATGGTCGAGTTCGAGAATGGCGTCCGTGGAATGGCGCTCAACCTCGAAATTGACAACGTCGGCATCGTCATCTTCGGCAATGACCGGGAGATCAAGGAAGGCCAGACGGTCAAGCGCACCAACGCGATCGTCGACGTGCCGATCGGCAAGGGGCTACTCGGCCGTGTCGTCGATGCGCTTGGCAATCCCATCGATGGCAAGGGTCCGGTCAAGGCCGAGAAGCGCGCCCGTGTGGACGTGAAAGCGCCCGGCATCATTCCGCGCAAATCAGTGCACGAGCCCATGGCGACCGGTCTGAAGGCGATCGACTCGCTGATTCCGATCGGTCGGGGCCAGCGCGAGCTGATCATCGGCGACCGGCAGACCGGCAAGACTGCGATTGCGCTCGACACGATCCTCAATCAGAGGCCTCTCAACGCGCAGCCCGACGAGAAGATCAAACTCTACTGCGTCTATGTCGCGGTCGGACAAAAGCGTTCGACCGTCGCGCAATTCGTCAAGGTCCTCGAGGAGCAGGGCGCGCTCGACTACTCCATTGTCGTTGCAGCAACCGCCTCCGATCCGGCGCCCATGCAGTATCTGGCGCCGTTCAGCGGCTGCACCATGGGTGAGTATTTCCGCGACAACGGCATGCATGCCGTCATCATCTATGACGATTTGTCGAAACAGGCCGTTGCCTATCGGCAAATGTCGCTGCTGCTTCGCCGTCCGCCGGGACGCGAAGCCTATCCTGGCGATGTGTTCTACCTGCACTCACGCTTGCTGGAGCGCGCCGCGAAGATGAACGATGAGAACAAGGCCGGTTCGCTCACCGCTCTTCCGGTGATCGAAACGCAGGCCAATGACGTGTCGGCGTACATACCGACCAACGTGATTTCGATCACCGACGGCCAGATCTTTCTGGAAACCGACCTCTTCTATCAAGGCATTCGTCCCGCGGTGAACGTGGGTCTGTCCGTATCGCGTGTGGGCTCTTCGGCGCAGACCAAGGCGATGAAAAAGGTCGCGGGCCGCATCAAGGGAGAGCTCGCGCAGTACCGAGAAATGGCTGCCTTCGCCCAGTTCGGCTCGGACCTCGATGCCACGACGCAGCGCCTGCTCAATCGCGGCGCGCGACTGACCGAGCTTCTCAAGCAGCCCCAGTTCTCGCCGTTGAAGATGGAAGAGCAGGTCTGCGTGATCTACGCCGGCGTCAACGGCTATCTTGACCCGCTTGACGTTTCGCGCGTGCGGCCCTTCGAGAGCGGCCTTTTGACATTGATGCGGGCGAAGCATGCGGGTCTCCTCGACAGCATCAGAAAGAGCGGCGATCTTTCGGACTCCGATGCGGGCAAGCTCAAGGACATTGTCAACGAATACGCCAGGACTTTCGCGTGACCTGAGACGTCGTGCCCGACCGGGCATGACGAAAAGGATAGAGACGTCAGAGACATGGCCAGCCTCAAGGACATGCGTGTTCGCATCGCCGCGACCAAGGCGACGCAGAAGATCACCAAAGCCATGCAGATGGTTGCGGCTTCAAAGCTGCGACGCGCGCAGACCGCGGCTGAGGCCGCTCGTCCTTACGCGGAACGGATGAGCAAGGTCCTGAGCTCGATTGCCGCGGCTGTTGCCGGCAGCGATACCGCTCCCCGACTCCTTGCCGGTACCGGCAGCGACAAGGTGCACCTGCTGGTGGTTTGCACCGCCGAGCGCGGGCTTTGCGGTCCCTTCAATTCCTCGATCGTGCGATTGGCACGCGACAAGGCCTACGCCCTGATCGCCGACGGCAAGGAATTGAAAATCCTCTGCGTAGGCCGCAAAGGATATGAACAGCTGCGCCGTTTGTTCGGAAAACAGATTATTGAAACCATCGAGCTGCGTGGCGTGCGCACCATCGGCTTTGAGCAGGCTGAGATGATTGCCGAGAAGATCCTGGCCCTGTTCGATCAGGGGGCGTTTGACGTCGCAACGCTGTTCTTCTCCCGGTTCAAATCCGTAATTGCGCAAATTCCGACCGCGCAGCAGATCATCCCGCCCGTGTTTGAACAAGATGAAACTGCTTCCGCGGTTTACGAATATGAGCCCGAGGAAGAGGGAATCCTGGCTGAATTGCTGCCGCGCAATCTGTCGGTTCAGATATTTCGGGCACTTCTGGAAAACGCGGCGTCGGAGCAGGGCGCGCGCATGAGCGCCATGGACAACGCCACTCGCAATGCCGGGGAAATGATCCGCAAGCAAACGCTCATGTACAACCGCACCCGTCAGGCGATGATCACGAAGGAACTGATCGAGATCATCTCGGGCGCCGAGGCGCTCTAGTTTCCGTAACGAGGATAATTATGGCCACACCCAACGCAGTCGGAAAAATCACGCAAGTCATCGGCGCAGTCGTCGACGTGCAGTTCGAGGACCATCTGCCGGCGATCCTGAACGCCCTTGAGACGAAAAACGGCGGAAACCGTCTGGTGCTTGAAGTCGCCCAGCATCTCGGCGAGTCGACGGTCCGAACGGTCGCGATGGATGCATCCGAAGGACTCGTGCGCGGCCAGGAAGTCACGGACACCGGTCAGCCGATCGCGGTGCCGGTCGGCAACGAAACGCTCGGCCGGATCATCAACGTTGTAGGCGAGCCTGTTGACGAGGCGGGCCCGGTCAAGACCAAGGAGAAACGGGCCATCCATCAGCCTGCGCCTTCGTATGTCGAGCAATCCACGGAAGCGCAGATCCTTATCACCGGCATCAAGGTCGTGGATCTGCTCGCGCCTTATGCCAAGGGCGGCAAGATCGGCTTGTTCGGCGGTGCCGGAGTTGGCAAGACCGTGCTGATCATGGAATTGATCAACAATGTTGCAAAAGCGCACGGCGGATATTCGGTGTTCGCCGGCGTCGGCGAACGCACGCGTGAGGGCAACGACCTTTATCATGAAATGATCGAATCCGGCGTGAACAAGGATCCAAGGAAAGGGTCGGTCGAGGGTTCGAAATGCGCCCTGGTGTACGGCCAGATGAACGAGCCACCGGGTGCGCGTGCTCGCGTCGGCCTGACCGGTCTGACGGTCGCGGAATATTTCCGTGACCAGGGACAGGACGTGCTGTTCTTCGTCGACAATATATTCCGGTTTACCCAGGCGGGCTCGGAAGTGTCGGCGCTTCTCGGCCGCATTCCTTCGGCGGTGGGCTATCAGCCGACGCTTGCAACCGATATGGGCGCCTTGCAGGAGCGCATCACCACGACGACGAAAGGCTCGGTCACTTCGGTGCAGGCGATCTACGTGCCGGCAGACGATCTCACCGACCCGGCACCGGCGACCTCGTTCGCGCACCTCGACGCGACGACCGTGCTGTCGCGCGATATTGCCGCCAAGGGCATTTATCCGGCTGTGGACCCGCTCGACTCCACCTCGCGCATGCTTTCGCCGCTCGTTGTCGGTGAGGAGCACTATGCGGTCGCTCGGCAGGTCCAGCAGATTCTCCAGCGCTACAAGGCGCTGCAGGACATCATTGCCATTCTCGGCATGGATGAGCTCTCGGAAGATGACAAGCTGACAGTCGCCCGCGCTCGAAAAATCGAGCGCTTCCTGTCGCAACCCTTCCATGTCGCTGAGGTTTTCACCGGCTCGCCTGGCAAGCTGGTCGACCTGCAGGACACCATCAAGGGCTTCAAAGGGCTCTGCGACGGCAAATATGATAACCTGCCGGAAGCCGCTTTCTACATGGTCGGCACCATCGAAGAAGCGGTCGAGAAAGGCAAGAAGCTCGCCGCCGAGGCGGCTTAGAACAAATGCTGGGGCGATCCAACCTGCTTGCGTTTCTGCTGATCGGGCTGGTGATCGGCGGTCTGGCCGGTTACATGACTCGGCCGGAAGAAACGGCCGAGATCAGGCTGGGTCCGCTGAGTGTCGAAGTGCGCAACAACGAAAGGGCGCGCGGGGGTGGGCCGCTCACCAGCAATCAGGTGCAGCACATCGCGATCATGACGGCAATCGGTGGCGCCATTGGCCTTGGCGTAGGCTTCGCCGTTGGCAGGCGCAGGGGTTAATCGACGATGGCCAATTTTCATTTCGAACTCGTTTCACCGCAAAAACTCTTGTTTTCGGGTGACGTCGAGCAAGTCGATTTGCCCGGAGCCGAGGGCTATTTCGGCGTATTGGCCAACCATGCGCCGATGGTCACGACGCTGCGTCCCGGTATTCTCACGGTTCACGCGGCCGGGGGCCAGCAAAAGATTGTCGTGCTCGGCGGTTTTGCGGAAGTGTCAAAGGACGGTCTCACCGTGCTCGCCAATACAGCCGACGCGGTGGAAGATATCGATCGTGGGATGATCGCTGCTCGCATCGACGAACTGGAAAGCCGCATTGCCAAGACGGAGCCGGGCTCCGCGCTGGACAAGCTGATTACAGAGCTTGATCATTACAGGGACGTCGATCGCCACCTGACCGGCACGGCGATGCATTAGCTAGCGCGCAAACCGCTCAAATTCCTTGACTACACGTTCGTACGTCTTGCGTTTGAAGGGTACGACCAGGTCAGGCAATTCCCGCATCCCGACCCAGCGCCACTCGACGAATTCGGGCTTGTGGCCGCCGCCGGGATGAGCGATGTCGATTTCCTTTTCATCTCCTGTAAAACGCAGCGCATACCACTTCTGTTTTTGCCCGCGGTATTTGCCGCCCCAGGCGGTTTTCGCAACCCCGCTGGGCAAATCGTAGGTGAGCCATCCGGCGATCTCGCCAAGCTTGCGCACCGAGCGGATATTGGTTTCCTCGTGTAGTTCACGCAGCGCCGCCTTGTATGGATTTTCTTCTTCATCGATACCGCCCTGGGGCATCTGCCACACATGTGTTGCGTCGACATGCTCAGGGCCGTCGGTTCGCCGGCCGATGAATACGAGTCCGGCGCGATTGAGCACCATCATCCCGGCACAGGGCCGATAAGGCAGCGATTTTTGCGATGGCATGGAGACTCCATCATCGAGCGCGAATTTTCGCGGTCGATGACGTTACGATGACTTCGCCTTGATCGCCACCGTTGTTATCGGCACAAGGAATATGCCACGTGATTCGACTTTCTTCGCCCAGTCGGCGATGCGCGCTATGGTGGCTGGTTGCGCGGCGGCAAAGCCGACTGCGACCCCGCTGTCCCGCGCTCTCATTTCAAGACGCGCAAGTGCTCTGTCGATTTCAGTGAGAGTGGGGACCGTATCGAGGACGATATCGGTCTTTACAAACGGCAAATTGTGGCTGCCGGCAAGCTGGCCGGCCGTACTGCGGGGCGATGAGCCATCGTCAACATAGACAAGACCGCGCTGCGCCGCGTCGCGCAAGACCGACGTCAATCCCTGCTCCGACGCCGTAAATCGCGCGCCCATGTAGCTGATGAGACCGACGTAGCCTTGGAAACGACTCATCAGGGTCGACGAGGTCAGCAGCGTTTGCGGACCGGGATCGTTGTCGGGAAGGCTGTGCCGTCGTGGCGGGAGTGCTGCTTGCCATCCCGGTCGCTGTCCCGCGCGCTGATCGAGGTCGGCGATACCTTTGTCGCCACCACGGCGGTGGGTTCGCCGCCCAAGGGGTCAGTGACGAAAGCTGCCCAGGCCACCACGACCACGCCCGAAAGTC
>JBKPLN010000735.1:0-2002 GCA_046731635.1 Pseudomonadota bacterium
ATGTCGGTTTTGCCCCTAAAGCAAACGACGCGCTTCGCTATCCAAGCGTGGGCACGCCTATTGGTAGTGGCGATCGGTCGCCTGCACGGCAGGGGTGCCGGCGTGGTAACGCGTAGCCTCATGCTGCACGAGGAAGTAGCCATGAAATACACAGCCTTCCTCCTCATCGTAACCGCTGGCCTTTTGCCTGCTGGTCCGCTCGCCGCGCAATTCAAACCCGAGTTCAAGATGTCCATCGTCGCGAGCGAGGACACCTCTTGGGGCCGCGCGGCTAATAGGTTTGCCGCGGCCATCAAGTATCGGACGCAAGGACGCATTCAGATCACGAACTACTTCGGGGGCCGGGCTTTCGCAGGCGCGCAGACAACGGAATTCCAACTGCTGCAAGAGGGAGTTGTCGACTTCGCGATCGGATCGACAATCAACTGGTCTCCCCAAGTGAAGGAGCTGAACCTGTTCGCCCTGCCGTTCCTGTTTCCGAGCTACTCCGCCCTCGACGCTGTGGAGGCCGGCGATCCCGGCAAGCGCCTCTTCAAGCTGATCGAGCAGAAAGGGGTCATTCCCATCGCTTGGGGAGAGAACGGCTTCAGGGAGCTGACCAATTCGACGCGCCCAATACGCCGACCAGAGGATTTGCATGGTCTGAATATCCGCGTGGTCGGGATACCAATTTTTGTTGAGATCTTCCGGGCGCTTGGCGCGAACCCAGTGGGCATGAACTTCAACGAAGCCCTGGAGGCCTTCCGGCTGGGGAAAGTGGACGGGCAGGAGAATCCAATCGCCCTCATCATTCCTTACAAACTCTGGTCGGTGCACAAGTACGTCACCATCTGGCACTACGCCATCGATCCGACCATCCTCGCGGTCAGCGCCAAGACTTGGACGCGCCTCAGTCCCGAGGATCGACAAATCCTACAAGAGGTCGGAGCCGGAATCATGGCTGAGCAGAAGAAGGAAGCGCGGGAAGGACTGCAAGATGACATGGTTGCCATCCATATCCTTGAGCAGATGTATCAAATGGAAGTGGCCAACCTCTCGCCCGCGGAAGTGAAGGCGTTCCGCGACAAGACCCGTCCTGTCTACGATAGGTGGGCGGGCGACATTGGGATCGATCTAGTCCGCAGCGCGGAGAGCATTGTTGAGAGTGTCAAATAAAGCGGGCGATGTCTCCTTATGGCCCTTAGCGGGCATGGCGCTCGCACGGATGAATGTCCGCTTTTGGGGCTAAAGCGGACATGGGTTGGTGCAATGCAACTGTCTGCTTTTGACCCAAAGCGCACGTCACCGCTTGAAATTGTGATGAGCTTGTGGCGCCCGCTGCGGACCTTGGCGTCGTAAAATTAAACTATTGAGCCGGGATTTGAGGGCCGACCCAGGTCCCAGGGGGCAATACTGGCAATTCCGCCGCTAAGCCGTTGAGAAGTCCCTGAACCAGACTGTCAGACAGCGCACCAGATTTTTCATTCGGGCCGACGAGCCCATCCGCTAGCAGCAGCGTGAGTCCATGCACGAGGGACCAGCACGCCAGAACCGCACCGGCGATCTTTCGTTCGTTGCGCGAGGTGTGCGGGATAGCGCGTCCGAGGCCCCCCGCAATGATAACACCGGCGAGCAGAGCCTTGGTCTTCTCGGCGGCGGCCAATTCGATGGCGGGCCGCCCATGATTCGGACCGGTCAGGTAGCCCCCGAACATCAGGCTGTAGAGCGCCGGATTTTCAACGCCATGATCAATGTAGGCGCGCAATAGCGCGAACAACTGCTCGCGAGGACTGCGGAAGCCCGCGATTTCACTGGCCATGCGCTTCGTTAGCATTTCGAATCCTGCCGCCGAGACGGCCGCCAAAAGTTCACGCTTGTCGGCAAAGTGCTTGTAAGGAGCGTTGTGGCTGACGTCCGCGCGCCGGGCAAGTTCACGCAGGGAAAACTCAAGACTTTGCGTTTCACTCAGGATTTCCAAGGCGGCCTTGACCATCGCGCGGCGCAGATCGCCGTGGTGATAGGG
>JBKPLN010000736.1:0-5255 GCA_046731635.1 Pseudomonadota bacterium
TTTGCGCGCGTGCCGAGCGACCGCCACGCTTTGAGGATATCGGCTGGCACTTCGAACGGTGCGGATGTCCAGCCGAGCGCCTTGCGGGTTCCGGCAATCTCTTCTGCGCCAAGCGGAGAGCCGTGCGATTTTTCAGAACCCTGCTTGGTCGGGGCGCCGAATCCAATTTTTGTCTTGCAGGCAATGAGGGTCGGCTTGTCAGATTTCTGCGCCTTTTCGAGCGCAAGGTTGATGGCCGCGGGGTCGTGCCCGTCAATTCGCGAAGCCGTCCAGCCGGCGGCCTCGAAGCGCCGGACCTGATCGACGCTGTCGGCAAGCGATAAGGCGCCGTCGATCGAAATGCCGTTATCGTCGAACAACACGATCAGCTTGCCGAGCTTGAGATGACCGGCAAGCGCAATCGCTTCCTGGCTGATGCCCTCCATCAGGTCGCCATCGGAAGCGATCACGTATGTCTTGTGATTGACGATGTCGTGGCCGAATTCGGCGGCGAGATGCTTCTCGGCGATGGCCATGCCCACGGCGTTGGCAAGTCCTTGCCCGAGGGGGCCGGTCGTCGTTTCGACGCCAGGGGCATGGCCGAATTCGGGATGGCCGGCGGTGATTGACCCAAGTTGGCGGAACTTCTTGATCTGCTCGATTGTCATTGCCTCGTAACCGGTCAGGTAGAGCAATGCGTAGATCAGCATCGAGCCGTGGCCGGCCGAGAGCACGAATCGATCGCGGTCGGGCCACCCCGGATCGGCCGGATCGAATTTCAAGAATCGCGAGAACAACACGGTTGCCACGTCGGCCATGCCCATGGGCATGCCCGGGTGGCCGGACTTGGCCTGTTCCACCGCATCCATCGCCAACACGCGAATCGCATTCGCCATGCTTACGTGGGCAATGGCCGGACCAGCGACCGGGTGCTCGCGACGCTCTGGAGGCGCCGCAGCTGCCGTCGACGAAGCTTTTGCGCTCATGAATTGGCCTTTTGGCGGGTGGATAGCATGTGAGTCCCTTGAGTCAATCTGACCGCCGCGGTGCTGACCCACCATGCACAGGTTGACGAAAACAGCTGGGCAAATCGTCCCGCAAGCGTTGACTGCATGGTCGCGCAGCACGTAAGATTCTTTGGCTAAATGTCTGCCGCCGCAAGAGTTTTCGGTGCAGAGCAAAGGCAATGACCGAGCAAAGCTCAATCGATACCGCGGTCAGGCGTCTCGCGCTCGCGCTCGACGCGCTCGATGCCGCAGTTGAACGGCGAAAGCAGGCCGACCGTAACGAAGAAGGTTTGGCGGCCCAGGTTCAGGCCCTCGGCCTCGACCGCACGAGATTGGCCGCCGCACTGGACGGCGAGACTGCGCGTTCTCGGCGGCTCGAAACAACGAATCGCGAAATTGCCGAACGGCTCGATACAGCGATCGCATCAATTCAGTCTGTGCTGGATCTGAATGAGTGACCAATGACGCAAGTCAACGCCACCATTGCCGGTCGTCAATTCCGCCTGGCCTGCGAAGATGGGCAGGAAGAGCACCTTCAATCGCTCGCCAAGGACATCGACCAGCGCATCATCGACCTGCGCCGCAAGTTTGGTGAAATCGGCGACACGCGCCTCACGGTGATGGCGGCGCTGATGCTGGCCGACGAACTCGCGGAAGCAGTGCGAAAGATGCGCCGCTTTGAGGAGGAGATCGCCGCGCTGCAGGATGCCCGCCTCGTCGCTTCTGATCGCGCCAAGGCCGCATCGGATGCGGTCGTCGGGGCCTTCAATTCCGCCGCCGAGCGTATCGAAGGGATCACCAAGAAGCTCAATCAAACTGTCGGCAACGGCAGCAGCGTGGCCATCGGGTGACGCCGCCGCACAAGTGGCGTCCGCATGACATAACCATTACATTCGATGCGCGGGGCTGCGGGGTGCGTCAGGAGACACAATCCCCGGGGCCTTATCGATCCTTAAGGGAGCTGTCCCTGGCCGGGCTCGTGGGTTCGGTCATATGGCGCCCACCTACTTTCGTAGGGAACCCGGGATCGATTCTCCAACGGCCATCGCGGCTCCGCACTTTATTGGCGGCAAACGTTCACTTGAATGGCCGGGCTTGTCCCGGCCATTCACGTCTTTGATGATGAGCTTCTGTAAAGGATGAATGTCTGGCACATGACCGCAGCCGACACCACAGTTTCCGACCGGAAAGCGCGGATCCGTCAGGAGGTGCTCGCTTTGCGCGACGCTTTGCCGCCTGCCGTCCGCGCGGCGGCGGCGGAGTCGATCGCAGCGCGGCCGTTCCCGATCAGGATCGAACCTGGTGTCGTTACGTCCGGGTTCTCGCCGATGAAGAGCGAAATCAACCCGGTGCCCCTGATGCGAAAGCTCGCGGACAACGGTGCACGGCTTGCATTGCCGGTCATCGCCGGGCGTGGAAAGGCATTGATCATGCGCGCGTGGAATTTCGGCGACCCCCTGGTCTCCGGTCAGTGGGGAATCCGGGAGCCAGCGGGCGAAGCGCCCGAAGTTGCGCCTGACATTCTTCTCGTGCCTCTCGCTGCATTTGACAGAACCGGGCATCGCATCGGCTACGGCGCCGGCTATTTCGATATGACGATCAATGCGCTTCGCAGCAAAAAGCGGGTGACTGCTGTCGGCATTGCCTTCGCCGCTCAGGAGATTCCATCCGTCCCGATTACCGAGCGCGACGCGCGGCTCGATCTCGTGCTAACGGAACGTGAAATAATCGATTTTCGTGCATGACCCCATACTGCGCAAGTAAGCAAAGAGATTGAGCGCATGCGCATTCTTTTTATCGGCGATGTCGTTGGCCGCTCGGGCCGTACAATCGTATTCGAACGACTGCCGGGACTCATCGCGGGATGGAAGCTCGATCTGGTCGTCGTCAACGGTGAGAACTCAGCAGGTGGATTTGGCATTACCGAAGTCATCTACAATGAGTTGATCGATGCCGGGGCAGACGCCATCACGCTCGGGAACCACGCGTGGGATCAACGCGAGGCGCTTGTGTTTATCGAGCGGGCGCCGCGCCTGATCCGTCCAATCAATTACCCGAAAGGGACGCCGGGCCGCGGCGCTGCGCTGGTCGATGCCAAGAACGGGAAGCGCGCGCTCGTGATCAATGCCATGGGGCGCATTTTCATGGATCCGCTCGATGATCCTTTTGCTGCCATCGAGCGTGAGCTGTCGGTTTGCCCACTCAGGACCGGTGCCGATGCGATCATCATCGATTTTCATGGCGAAGCGACCAGCGAAAAGCAGGCCATGGGCTATTTTGCGGATGGCCGCGCGAGCCTCGTGGTCGGCACACATACTCATGCGCCCACGGCGGATGAACGGATCCTGCCGAATGGCACCGCCTTCGTATCCGATGTCGGAATGACCGCCGACTACGATTCCATCATCGGCATGAACAAGGAAGAGCCGATGAACCGGTTTTTGCGCAAGCTTCCCGGCGCGAAATTCGAGGCGTCGATGGGTCCTGCGACGCTGTGCGCGCTGGCTGTCGAAACGGACGACGTCACGGGCCTCGCGCGGAAAATCGGCGCCGTGCGACTTGGCGGTATCCTGCAAGAGACGCAGCCTCGATTCTGGGACTGACACGCTTTTGCGATTACCCGCGTCGATATTTATTTTCGCAAGCGGGCGGCTTATATAGCCGCGGCATCACCAACCTTGTGCGTTTCTTATGGCCGGTCATTCCCAGTTCAAAAACATCATGCATCGCAAGGGCCGCCAGGATAAGGCGCGCTCGAAGCTGTTCGGCAAGCTCGCACGGGAAATAACAGTGTCGGCGAAGCTCGGGTTGCCCGATCCAGCTTTCAATCCCAGGATGCGGGCGGCCGTGCTGGCTGCGCGGGCCGAAAACATGCCGAAGGATAATATCGAGCGGGCGATCAAGAAGTCGCAGGGTGCCGACACCGAAAGCTACGACGAGATTCGCTACGAGGGCTATGGCCCTGGCGGCATTGCGGTGATCGTTGAGGCCCTGACCGACAATCGCAACCGCACGGCCGGCGAAGTGCGCGCGATCTTCTCCAAGAATGGTGGCAACCTTGCCGAAACCGGCGCGGTGTCGTTCATGTTCAGCCATATCGGCGTAGTCGAGTACGACGCCAAAGCAGCAAGCGCGGATGCCATCCTGGAGGCGGCAATTGATGCGGGCGCCGAGGACGTGATGTCAAACGAGGATGGGCACCAGGTCATCACCACTCCAGACACACTGAACGACGTCACCAAGGCACTCGAAGCCATGTTTGGCGAGCCCCGCAAGTCGTCAATGATATGGAAACCGCAAAATACCGTTGCGCTCGACGACGAAGCTGGCGAGAAAATCTTGAAACTGATCGAATCGCTTGACGACAGCGATGATGTCCAGAACGTCTACGCGAATTTCGAAGTATCGGACGCGCTGGTCGCCAAACTGAGCGGCTGAGAGCTACCCATTCGGGTGACGGTAGGTTTCTCGCGTCGCTTCGTCACGAATGCGCTCGACGGTTTGGTTGCGCGAGCGCGTACGCCACATATAGATCCCATACACGAGGGCAATGGCCAAAATCACGACAAAGCCGACGTCGATCAACAGCCAGAGCCAACCGCCAGCATCAGAGTTCATCCAAGCGCTCCCATATTCCGCGAATCAACGCGCCAGCGCTCTAAACGTTCATCTGATCAGCCGTCGAACTCCAGAATGTAAAGCCCCGCATTGTAGTCGGTTGCATAAATCAAGCCCTTCGCATCCACGAAAACATCTGCCGACTGGATGACGCGCGCCCGGTTGGGACGCGTGTCAGCGAGTGTTGCCGGCTGCGGAGGTACCAGTGCGCCGACTTCCCTGGGCGCGAATGGATTGGAAATGTCGAACGCGCGGATGCCGGCGTTCTGATAGGTCGCGAAGACAAGCTGCGAACTGACGAAGCTGCCGGGCCGGTTCTCGTGGATATTGTGCGGGCCGAAGTGACCGCCTTTTGCCCTGTAGTCGGCTTCGGTCGGAGTCGGGAAGGTGGAAATGCTGACCGGATTTTCACGCGCGCGGTTATCGAACACCCAGATCAGTTTCAGGCCATCCTCCTGGTGGTCGAGCACGGCCTCGTCGAGAACGACCAGGAGCTTGCGATCGGGCAGGGGCAGACAATTATGCGTGCCGCCACCGAACGGCGGCGACCAGTTCTGGTGCACGATCAGTTGCGGCTTTGCGCGGTCGGCAACGTCAAGCACCACCATTCCGGCATCGCGCCAGGCGGCATAAGCGGTGTCGCCGTGGATG
>JBKPLN010000737.1:0-2856 GCA_046731635.1 Pseudomonadota bacterium
GGATAGGCGCGCTCACGATCGAGCGTGCGCCAATATTCGCCGGGGAACTTGGCGCACAATGCGCGCACGCCCGCGCGTACGTCGGAAAATTCGTCCTCGGCTGCGCGCTTTTTCATAAGTTCACTCTATGCACCCGGTAGCGCGTGACAAGTGCATCTAGACCGGGTCCCAGTTGAACACCTCTTCCGAGCGCTCCAACGGGGTAAACGAGGACGCCATGGCCGCTTTAAGCTCGACCGCAATGCCCTTCGGTGTCCATCCCTCGGCGCGGTGAATCGTTTTGATCGGCCGCGGCTGGTTGAACAGATAGATTTCGTTGTTGCGAACGGAAAAGATCTGCCCGGTGATATCCGCTGCCGCATCGGAGCAAAGATACACTGCGAGCGGCGCGATCTTCTCCGGTGTCATGTGCTGAAACGCTTCGATACGCCGCTTGTCCTGTTCCGATTGGGCCGGAATCGATTCAATCATGCGCGTGAAGTTCGAACGGCGCGATGCAGTTCGAACGAACATTGAAGCGCGCCATGTCGAGCGCGATGCCGCGTGACAGGCCCATGATGCCGAGCTTGGCGGCCATGTAGTTCGCCTGGCCAAAATTTCCGACAAGCCCCGAAGTCGACGTCATATGAACGAAGGCCCCCGAGCCCTGGTCGCGGAACAGCGGCGCGACCGCACGGCTCATGTTGAAAGACCCGTTGAGGTGCACGTCGATCACATCGGACCAGTCCGACCAGCTCATCTTGTGAAAGATGACATCGCGCAATATGCCTGCGTTGTTGACAAGAATGTCGATGCGACCGAAGGCATCGAGCGCCGTTTTGACGATGGCTTCCGCGTTTTTCGCTTCCGTTATCGAGAGCGTCGAGGCGATTGCCTGACCTCCGGCTTTCTCGATCGCCTTAACGACATCTTGCGCCGGACCCGCATCGGAACCGTCGCCTTGCAGGCTGGCGCCGATATCGCAGACCACCACGCGCGCGCCTTCCTGGGCGAGCAGCATGGCAATGCCGCGTCCAATCCCACGCCCTCCACCGGTAACGATTGCGGTTTTGCCTTTGACGATGTCCGGCATGCGAAATCAAACCCTGAATTAAACCCGTTCGTCCCCGCGAAAGCGGGGACCCATTCCTATCCTATTCCGCTGGTTTCCCGCTTGCGCGGGAATGAACGGAGTGGTGTCCGCGCTAGCCCCAAATCTCTTCAGAGAGCTCGACAATCATCCTCAGCTTCGCCCACTGCTCTTCATCCTCCAGCACATTGCCTTCCTCGGTCGAGGCAAAGCCGCATTGCGGCGAGAGGCACAGCTGATCGAGCGAAACGAATTTGCTCGCTTCCTCGATGCGGCGATGGATTTCGTCCCTCGGCTCGAGCCGACCGCTTTTCGAGGTGACCAGGCCGAGCACGACGGTCCTGTCCTTCGGCAGCATTCGCAATGGATCAAAGCCTCCGGCTCGCGCGGTGTCGTACTCCATGAAGAAGCCATTGACCTTGATCTTGTTGAACAGGATTTCCTGCACGGCTTCGTAGCCGCCCGCGCCCATATAGGTGGATTTATAATTGCCGCGGCACATGTGCATGGTGATCGTCATGTCGGAGGGAATATCCGACATCGCGGTGTTGATGAGATCGCCGTACAGCTCGCCAAGCTTTTCCGGATCATCGCCACGGTCTTTCATCGTCTGCCGATATTTTGGATCGCAAAGCATGGCGATGAATACTTCATCAAGCTGGAGATATCGGCAGCCGGCATCGGCGAAGGCACGCACCGCCTTCCTGTAGGCCTGGCCGAGATCGTCGAAAAAGCGATCAAGATTGGGATAGACATCGCGGTCGATCGGCGTCGGTACCGGTCGACCGTAAGCCGCCGACGGCGCCGGAATCGTGATTTTCGGCGTGCGCTTGGCGTGCGCAGCGACGAACTTGAAATGCTCAAGCATCGGATGGCCGGAAAAGCCGATCTTGCCGGTGACCTTGAGACCTTCGTTGCGGGTCGTCACTCCCGTGAAAGCGATACCGGTATCCATCACGTGTTTCTCGATGCCATCGAGACCCCAGAGGAAATCCAGATGCCACCAGGAGCGCCGGAATTCGCCATCAGTGACCGACTGCAGACCGGTATCTTCCTGCTTTTTGATGACGCGCTCGATCTCGCGGTCTTCGATTTCCTTGAGCTGTGCCGGAGTAATTTCGCCCTTGGCGCGCTGCTCTCGTGCTTTTTTCAGTGCCGCGGGCCGCAGCAGGCTGCCGACATGATCGGCGCGGAATGGCGGTTTGTTGCGCTGTGACATTCTTCTTCCTCCTCAGCCGTCCAATGTTAGCGTCTTCCCCAAATCTCGTCGGCCAGTTCCACAATCATCCGCAGCTTCTCCCACTGCTCGTCCTCGGCGAGAAGATTTCCCTCCTCCGTGGAAGCGAAGCCGCATTGCGGCGACAGACATAGTTGCTCCAAAGGCACCTGCTTTGCGGCCGCGTCGATACGGCGCTTGAGAACATCTCTAGATTCAAGCCGCCCCGATTTCGATGTGACGAGACCAAGCACCACCATCTTGCCCTTGGGCACGAAGCGCAGCGGCTCGAATCCGCCGGCACGGTCGCTGTCATACTCCATGAAATATCCGTGCACCTTGATTGCATTGAACAGAACTTCAGCGACCGGCTCGTATCCACCCGATGCGACAAACGTCGATTGGAAATTGCCACGGCACAGATGCATGGCGATTGTCATGTCCGGAGGAACATCGGAGATCGCTGCATTGATCATGCCGGCATAGATCATCGGGAGCTTTTCGGGGTCGTCGCCGCGGCCGGCCACTTGCGCGCGCAGGCTTGGGTCGCACAGATAGGCGAGGTTCACTT
>JBKPLN010000738.1:0-2409 GCA_046731635.1 Pseudomonadota bacterium
CCGCAGAGTTATCGCGAGCCGTATTATGAAAGTTACATTAGCGAGGATTTCAGTAAACTCGCTGCGGCCTGTGGTCTGACATATATCCGGACGATCAATGCTTTTGTCTCCAAAGTGATGGTGTTTGATAAACCCGGAGGCATCTATTCGTGTCGCCCTTCGTGACGTGCAATGTCCCCGCTGCAATGGGAATGGACGGTCATTGCGTTGGCGCGGCATCCGTCGATTTGAACAAAAGAAAGGGCCAAGGCGATGGTGATGGCCTTGGCCCGGACCGCGTGTCGCTGGGAGCGTCGTCCCCAAAGGGTAGGGGGTATCACGCGGTCGCTAGACTAATCCGTAAGCACTCTCGCGATTCGCTTACGATCAGCCATCGAAACACCAGCTCGCAACCTTCCGAAAAATGAAATTTAACGCCAGCATCGTGACCATAAACGCAAGGACTACCGAGCCATCCACCGCGCTCAGGCGATAATAGTCGCCAGCGACAAACATTGCGGCTCCGATAGCGATGACGACCGCAACAAAGTCGATCAGTAATCCAGTAACCCAACCGACCAGCCGCTCTAGGTCAGCAACTCGCTTTTCCAATTCTTTCACTCTGCGATGTTCCAAACTGTCAGTAATCATGGACACTCCTGACCCGAGGGCGGAGTCTATAAATGCCGAGACATGCAGCGACCAATTAAAATTGACACAGCGGTTGACATATCCACAGTCAGCGGTGCGCGGCGTGGGTCCAAGTGCCACAATGACCCTCAATCAGCCCTGCGACATTGGAACTATGCGCCCCTTCCCTAAAAATGTCGGCGAGAAGAGTTCCGCGCTTATTGGAACGTTCCATCAGTGGCGCCGGCCATGCGCGACATTCTTAAAGCATGGGACATTTGGGCTGTATTTGCGATTGCTGTTGTGGCGGTTATTCTCGCGGTGGTTTTCGATCGGTCGCCGTTACTGGTATTCACACTAGTTGCTTTAGCTCTGTGCGCGTACATCGCAATCCGCGATTTAGATCACGACTGACGGGTCGGGCTGAGTTCAGAATCGACCAAAAAAGAAGCCGAACGGACCGCGATCTCGGTCCCGTGACCAAGCTTGGTTCTGCTGGTAGTGGTCGTCCGGTGACCGCTTGCGGGTGACGTGCTTCTTCTTGGGTGCCTCGGCTGCGGTCTTGGGCTGAGCCGCAAGCACCTCCGGCGCCGTCATGTCTGGCTCGGGCGCCGGTGTGCTGACAAGAGTTTGTATCGGATCGGGCTGCCACGGCTTAGGTAGACCTACACGCTCGCTGGTGACCACAGGCGACGCGCCTTTCTCCAGCGTTGCGTCCGCAAGGAAAAATAATGCGAACAGCACCGCGCCTACGATCGCAAAATAGCCGAAAACTGGCATCACCGAATATCCGAATGGCGAATCCAAAGAATGGGGCTGCAAACGAGGCAGCCCCAAGAGCGTCACCAGTTTGGTGGAAAGGCTAAGAACTCGCAATGGTTTTTAAAAGGTTCTGTTAACAGTCCGCGTAGCCGCCGAAGCATTCGGATTCTTGACCTTTATCCACATTCTCGACGGACCGGAACGATAAGGGCGCACGGTCCTTCAATGCACTTCAGCTTTTTCTGCACCGCTAAGGTTCGTGAAAATACGATTCATGCGCCGCATCGTCTCCGCAAACTCCTCCGCTTCAGCGAGCGAGTTGAAGTGCCGTGTGTCGCGGGTTTCGACTGTTCCGTTCGGATAGTCGTGTTGGTAATAGACACGGAAGTGCACGCCCTCCTGTTGGGTACGTACACGCCATTTGAAGTGCCTGCCCATGTTTTTCATTTTTTTTGCCCCTCCACTAAGACCGGTTTGCACGATGCTGAAACCGATACCAAGTTTGTACGCTCAGCCCCGTCCAGTTGGAGGCCGCTTGGCGACGATTGGCTGGCACGGATGGATGAAAGTGGGAGGCGCGTTCAATGGCCTGCCGCGAGAATTACGCCACAACATGGTCCCGATATAAGGCTAAAGCCGCAAATATGCGAGCGAGTAACTGTGGAGTTGCTTTATGCCTGAGAATCTGACCTAACAAAGCGAAGAAGCGAGGATCGCGTGAACGATCCCCGCCTCCCTGTCAGATCAGGACCTTGACATTGCCGCGATGCCCGGAGGCCCGCGGCAATATTTTTAATTCTGGCCTTACATTGACTCGAAAGTTCTTCGAACTCTCGGGCCACGCGGCGCGACCCTCGCGGATCACGTCTGCGCACCATCAAACGGTTTTCGAGCCGCCGTTTATGACAGCATCGGCCCGCCATTGGCGCTCATGACCGTCAATAGCGATCCCGTTGGCTCCCCGAACCTGAACCTTCGGCTCAAGGTCGGGCGGGGGGTGCCGTCCAAAGGCGAAGTTGGCCATCAACCGCATTCCTC
>JBKPLN010000739.1:0-3907 GCA_046731635.1 Pseudomonadota bacterium
CGTTGGCACCGATATATAGCATCCGGTCCAAACATAGGGGGGGCGGCGCCGGCGGCACATAGGCCGGGGCTTTTCTCGGCAGGTCAGCTGCCGATGCCTGGCCCACAGCCAGACCAATAGTTGCGGCAGCAAGCAGCAGCAATGACTGAGTTCGCATCATCTTTCTCCTATGGCGCTCGTGCCAAACAGCGCGCGGCCATTTCGCATAACGTTCATCCTCGCGCATCTCGGGCGAGCGTCTTGAACGAGACAAAGACGTCGTTGAGAGATAGCCGGTAATTGGAAAGCTTGGCTGATCAGCCCCGCGTTTGAACGACCGGCGCCTTGCCTTTCCCAACGGGAGCTTTCCCTTTGCCCACGCAGCCAGCAAGGCCGACGGCAAGAACCAGAGCACAAACGAAAGCCAACAGTTTTCCCATCGCGCACCCCACGAATCGCTGCCCGCGATTATCGCCATTGCATGGTTTACAAGTGGTGTATGAGCACCCAAGAGGCTCGCCTCGACTGGCGAGCCCCTTTGCTTGGCTTGTTTTCGCCGTTGATAACCGCGCTATTTGGCCAACCGGCGCCAACGGTCGAAGAACCGTCCCTTGCCCTTGCGAGGCACGAGATCAATGTCGCGCACGAGCTTTGCGCCGCCCTTGCGACGCGCCAGCACGATCTTCCGACTGTGAAACGCTTCGAGTTCGTCGCGATGGGCGACGCTGACCAGCGTGGCCTTCGGCAGCTCCTTGATCAGGAGTTCCATCATCTTGTCCTGGCTCTTGGCATCGAGCGCCGACGTTGCTTCATCAAGCACAACGATGTCGGGGTTGTGCAGGAATAATCTTGCGAACGCGAGCCGTTGCTTTTCGCCGCCCGACAAGGTCTGGTCCCACGGCGCCTCCTCCTCGATCTTGTCCTTCAGATGCGCGAGCCCGACCTTGTTGAGCACATCTTCGATCTCCTCGGTGGTCCAGTCCTCGGCGGCGCCAGGATACGCCGTGGCACGGCGTAAGGTCCCGAACGGCACATAAGGCCGCTGCGGCAGCATGAACAGCCTCCGGTCCGGATGAATATCGATCCGGCCACTGCCCCATGGCCAGAGCCCCGAAATTGCGCGCACCAGGGTGCTTTTGCCACTGCCGGAGTCGCCCGCAACGAGCAAACGCTCGCCAGGTTCGATCACCACCTCGGCCTGATCCACCACGGCAGTGCCATCGCCGAGAGTGACGGTCAGCTCGTTCAGGTTGAGCATCGCATCAGCCGTGGTTTCGCCGCGCGTAATACGGCCGATGTCGTCGCCAGTCTCGGCGCGCTCCAGCGCGTCGATTGACACCATCAGCGAAGCGATCCGCCGCGCGCATGCGTTCCAGTCCGCAAGGCGCGGATAATTATCGACTAGCCAGCCGAATGCGCTCTGTACGATCGTGAAGGCCGATGCCGCCTGCATCACCTGGCCGAGCGTCATGCTGCCATCGAGGAATTTCGGCGCGCACAGTAACACCGGAATCACCGGCGCAATGATGCGCGATCCATGCGAGACGACCGTGGTCCGCATGTGCTGGCCGCACAACAGCGCCCATTGCTTGAGCACACTGCGCAAGGATTTGTCGATGCCGTCGCGCTCCTCGACTTCGCCGCCGAGGAGCGCGATGCTTTCGCCGTGTTCACGCACGCGCGTCAGCACATAGCGATATTCGGCTTCAGCCTGGTTTCGACTTTCAGAGATCGCAACGAATTTACGGCCGATCACGGCCATCGCCGTGCTGGCAATGGCCGCATACGCAATCGCCGCAACGACGAGGAATCCAGGGATAGTGAGGATCGCCCCGCCAAGGGAAACGGTGAGTGCGCCACCGATGGTCCAGAGCACGGCAATGAAAGTCGCCGCCGACAGCAGCGCCGAGGTGACGCCGGCGACGAAATCGACGGGTGCATCGGTTGCGATCCGCAAATCCTCGGCGATGCGGTATTCCGGATTCTTGTGGTCGCCGGCAACGAGATTGAGCTGGTAGTAGCGTCCGTTGCTCAGCCAGCGCGACAACACATTGTCGGTCAGCCACGCGCGCCAGCGCCGCTGGATGCCCATACGTGCGAAAACTTCCGCGACACCGAGGCCGACGCTCGCGAATGCCAACGGGAAGAAAACTGCCGACAACCAGAGCACGGCCGCGGAGTCGCGCTTCTCGATGGCATCGAAGATCTCGCGATTCCAGACGTTGATGCCATATTGCACAGCGACATTCACAACGATCAGCAGAAAGAGCCCGATCGTCGCGATCCACGCGATGCGGTACCCGCTTTTTCCCCAGAACCCGCGCGCCGAGATCCAGAAGCGCTTCAGCAGATAGCGCTTGCGCGCCTGTTCAATCTCTTCCGCCGACATTGTCTCGTCGGGCTCGGCAATCTCCGGTGGCGGCGGATCGATCTTTGCCGATTCAACGACATCGGGCTCGGTCTTTTTGTCCGATTTGGTGCCCGAATTCTTGCCGGATTTTTTGCGCGTCCTGTCGAGCGGCTTTTTCGAGCTGTCGTCCGGAGGCCCGGCGTTCGGCCTGCGTCTCTGGGACGGCCTTCTCTCGGGCGATCTGGACTTCGCTGCAGACGATTCTGCATCCGAACTCGTTTTGGCGGTGGATTGCTTGCTCGAGGATTTTGTCTTGGTGTTGCCCATGCCTAATAACGGCAATGGGATCAATGGGTTCCCTAGGCCAAAACCGCTACGTGGTCGCGGTCTTCGGCCCCGTCAGGCTTGCAAGCAAAACGGCGAGAATGCCAACCAGAAAGATCCCGTCAAATGTCCCTGCTCCTCCGATCGATGCCACCGGTGCACCCAGTCCAGAAATTCTGCCGAGATTGAACAAGTCCGCGCCAATAAGAGTGCCGAGACTGCCGCCAATATAGGCCAGTTGCGCGGCGTGTATTCGCGACAGGATCAACGCCACGATGCAGGCCACCAGCGCTGGAACGAGGACAGGCATGGCGATGCCGAGGCCAGGTATCGGCTCGGCAAGCGTGTAGCATGCGACCGCAACAACGGCGATGGCGATAGCGGCATGGCCCCAGAGATCGTATTTAAACAGAAGGTACGCCGACATGATGGTCGGAATGACCGCCCCGCCGACGTTCACAGCGACCACTGTGCCCGGCCACTGCGCGACGTGAGGAACGGCGTAACGCATCCCGAAAAAATCGATATCGCGGCCCATCACGACGTGCTCTTGTGGGAGCTGAGCGATCGGAATGTTGAAATAGCTGCCAATCAGGGAGCCAAAGAGCAGGATAAGCGCCGTTCGTGAGCTCACTCCCAGCCGCATATACGCGTAGCGCAGGGCCCCCAACTGGATTAGCAAAAGAAGCACGATGAAAACAATTACCAGCGCCGAGAAGTATCCCGGCGCCAGCGGCAGGTAGTGCATGTGGCTTTGATGCATTGATGCGCTCTGAGGCGTAATCAACCGATCGTACTATATCGGGATTGTGACGTCAGACACTCTTAACTCGATCTTCCTTTCGCGTTTTTTGCGCGTCAGCTCTCTCGGAAGACGCTAAGGACGCTCTTCTTAAAACTCACCTCGGTCTTGTGGGAGGAAGTACGAGCCCTATTCAAGGAGCCGTAGTGCCTGCGCGAAACGCGTACTCTGAACGATCGTTCCCGTGAGACCTGCAAGTATCTTGCTATCGTCTGCTCAAAGGCAGCGCTTGCAAAAGCCGTGATGATTCAGGAGGGCGTTGATAGCCTCAGAATGATCAATCAAACGACTTCAGTTCGAGGCCCTTAAGCGCGCCAGCGCAAAGACGGCCCAGGTCGTCTTCGCCGTTCCGAGCCATGGAAATAATGCGCTGCGCGATCACTTCCTGCACGATATTCGGCTGGTCCGTATCGTGCATCCGGCTGATTGCGCAATCGTACGCAAGACAGAGT
>JBKPLN010000740.1:0-2188 GCA_046731635.1 Pseudomonadota bacterium
GTCTAATTTCTGTCCGGCGTAACGGACGAGGTCGCCTCCTCGCAACCATCATTCTCCTCGAGATCAACGATAGCTGCTGCGCTGCACATGTCCGCTTGGGGGTAAAGCGGACATAACCTTGTGCGGAAATCCGCTTTTGCTGTCACTTTCGGGGGTAAAGCGGACATGGATTGATGCACCGCAAATGTCTGCTTTCGACCCAAAGCGGACTCGGCGGGTGTCACTCCCGCGCCTTCCAGTATGCTAGTTTAACCCGTGTCCTGAGCCTCGGGGGAGGCAATGAGACGACGCGAGTTCATCGCTTTTCTAGGCGGTGCGGCGGGGTGGCCGCTGACTGCGCGGGCGCAGCAGCCAGAGAAGCCGGTGATCGGCTTTTTGGACGGCCGATTAGCGGAAGCTATTTTTGGCCCAAAGCGGACATCCCTAGTTGCACCGCACATGTCCGCTTTTGGGGGTAAAGCGGACATCCCTAGTTGCGACGCGAACGAAAGCGGACATTCTGTGAGCCTTTGACCGCCTAATAGCTGTCGGCTAGTGGGGATGCGCCCGATGCGAAGCCTCTACCTATCGGAGGCCCAGATGCCCGAACAACTGACGAAATATCCTGAAGTAACAATTCACGTGCTCCGCAGTGCAGGCGCCAAGTGCGGAGAAGGGTCGGTGCAGGAGATCCTGACGAAGTGTCCCGCGGAGAGTTTCTGCAAGCTCCCGCGAGGCGAAGTCTGCGTCTATGGCCTCGCGGATGCATCGAAGATGACGCAGATCTCGACGAGCGAGCTGCAGGCGCTCGTAGCGGCTCCACCACCATCGGCCACCGGCGCCTTCTTCTATCTCGCCGTCGCCTGTGCTCTTTTCGTGGGTGCGGCTTTGGGTGCAGCTGCGGCCAAGCGACGCCGCGCGTAGCTCGTTAGGACACTCTCATCCTTCTCTTAGCTGATCCTGCGCCGTGGTGGTCAGCAAGCGATGGCCGGTATCCACGGTGGTCTGTCAATCCGGTGACCCGGGGAATTGTGCTACAGACGGATCACACTCGACCGCCGAAAGTACCCCAGTCTCATATCAGCGTCGCAGGCAGGCTGTCGCTGGCCAACGGAGTAAAGAGGCAAAATCCGCCCCTGTCGCGGACGTAGACTCTTTGCCTCCATGTTGCTTACGAACTGCATGAAGGCGATGTCGTAACGTCGCGCGGCTTGTCTCGTATCCAAGTTGCGAATTGGCCTCCACTCTGAGGACAGTCGTTTCAAAGTCGATTCGCTCACGTAAAACCGCTTGAGTAGATCTTTCTGGGTTGCTTCGTTCCAATTCCGCAACGAGAACCATTCGCGCGTGTTCGTACAAGTCTTGGCGAGTCTGACCATTATTGACTGCCAACCTCGCAACAGCACGGGCAAGGACAGGATAGTAATCAGTCATCGCGGACTGCCTCCGACGCAAGACTTCGTATGATAGTGACGGGGAGGTAATGATTTGTTAACGGATTGATCCTCTGGAGCCGTCCGGTCTCAGTTGGCCTCTACCGGACCAAAAGGCGACCACGGTCAGCCGCGGGCCGTGGTCGCCGAACTCGCTCCGTGAAATGCTTGGTTTTGAAACGTACGGCCAAACAGAAATCTTAGGGTTAATCGGCACACACTCCCGTCCGATAATGGTCACAACAACTCCACTAAATTTCAATCCGTAATTAATCGCCCATTGCAAACCTAGTTCATCGCAGGGAGGTATCCACGATGGACATCATGGTTGCAATGCTCGTCGTCGTATCCGTTATCGGCATGGCCATCTTCGTTGCATTCCAACAGAGGCTGCCGCGGAAGCGTTGATGCTCATCCAAGTTTTATCGCAAACAAGCTGCTGGGAGTGGCAATGGAACCGACGCGTCACAAGCAAACGGTTTGTACTGAGCACCAGTCGGAAGAATGGGCGAAATTAATTCGTAAGTTGCGCTGGCTCGGTATGGACCAGGAAGCACATCACTTGCAAATGGCGCTGTGCAGCCTGCCTCCGCATGAACGATATGCTGTTTTAACGGGACCATTAAGTACTGACTAAGTCTGGTAGACGGCCGAGGCCCCAGAGGCGGCCCGCGCGAGTTGCGGTTGCGACGCTCATTGCCAGCACGAATCGAAGTCGATACGCAAAGCCAATGTCGCTATTGGCCCAAAGCGGACATGCACTGCCGCACTGCACA
>JBKPLN010000741.1:0-5571 GCA_046731635.1 Pseudomonadota bacterium
CACCAAGCTCATGTAAGGTTCCGGGAAGGTTCTGGGCGCAAAGTTCCGCCAACTTGACCACCACGTGGAGCAGTCGCTACCAACAGCCGCAAAAGAGACTGGGTTGTCTCGGCCAAACGTCTTGCAGAAACGAGTTCTCGCTGAAACCATGCTTATCGACAGCCATTGCCATCTCGATTTCCCGGACTTTTCGACCGAGCTTGATGGCGTCATCGATCGGGCTCGTGCCGCCGGGGTCGGCCGCATCGTTACCATTTCGACCCGCGTGAAGAGACACGCCCAGGTGCTTGCGATCGCGGAAAAATTTCCTGAAGTCTTCTGTTCGGTCGGCACCCATCCGCACTACGCGGACGAAGAAGCAGACATCGACGCGCAAAATCTCATCGGTTTGGCCAAGCACCCAAAAATCGTGGCGATCGGGGAGGGGGGGCTCGACTATTTCCGCAACAACAGTCCCCGCGAAGCGCAGGCCGCCAGTTTTCGCCAGCACATCGCAGCTGCGCGCGAGACGGGCTTGCCACTCGTAATCCATTCGCGCGACTGCGACGCGGACATGATGCAGATCTTGCGCGAGGAGAGCGGGAAGGGGGCCTTCCCTGCCGTGCTGCATTGCTTTACCGGCGTCCGCGATCTCGCCTTCGCGGCAATCGACCTGGGACACTACGTGTCTTTCACAGGCATCCTGACGTTCAAGAATTCGGACGCGCTACGCGAGATTGCGGCGGCGCTTCCGGCCGACCGCATCATGGTCGAAACCGATGCGCCTTATCTCGCGCCGCTCCCGTACCGGGGAAAACGCAACGAACCCGCGTACGTAGTCGAAACCGCTAAAGTTTTAGCGGATACGCGCGGCGTAGCCGCCGACGAAATTTCGCGGCAGACGACGGAGAATTTTTTCCGGCTCTTCAGTAAAGTGCCACGCGTGTTAGCCGACGCCGCATGACGTTAACTTTCACCATTCTCGGGTGCGGTTCGTCCATGGGGGTGCCGCGCGTCGCGCTGGGCTGGGGCTCCTGTGATCCGGAAAATCCAAAGAACCGACGGCGACGCTGCTCGCTGTTGGTCGAGCGCCGGAACACGCAAGGGCACCGCACACGCGTGCTGGTCGATTGCTCGCCGGATCTTCGCATGCAACTGCTCGACGCCGAGGTTGACTGGCTCGACGGCGTGCTGATCACGCACGAACATGCCGACCATACTCACGGCATTGACGACCTACGGCCTTTGTTCGTCCACAAGCGCCGCCGCGTCGATGTCTATCTCGACGAGCCCACCTCGCGCGCCATGCATGCCCGCTTCGGTTATTGCTTCATGACGCCGCCCGGCAGCGAATATCCGCCCATTGCCGCTGAAAAGCGCCTGGTCGCGGGCAAGCGGGTCACCATTAACGGACAGGGCGGCCCGGTCGAGGTGCTGCCGGTTCTGCAGGATCACGGCGATATCCCGTCCCTGGGCTTCCGCTTTGGCAATGTGGCCTATTCGGCTGATATCAAGAGCCTGTCGGCCGACAGCATTTCGGCGCTTGCGGGACTCGACGTCTGGATCGTCGACGCGCTGCGCAAGAGCCCACACCCGAGCCATTTCAATCTCGACGAGGCATTGGAATGGATCGCCAGGATCAAGCCCAAGCGGGCAATTCTAACCAACCTTCATACCGACATGGACTATGCGGCCTTGTGCGCGCAGCTGCCGCCGGCTGTAGAGCCTGCTTATGACCAGCTGACCTTTTCGGGGTCGTGAGCCATTGCCCTTTATCCGGATTATTCCGGGCCATTTGCACTGCTAGAAACAGCACCTAGAAATATTCCATAATATGTCTTATGCGAATCTGTCTTCCGGGATTATCCGCGTGAGGCATGGTTTGATAGGCTTGGCACCAACGCCAAAACCCTCCCTCCGGTCTGCAGCCCCGTGAAGCCCTCCCGCGACATCTCCCGCCTGATTGAGATCATGGCGGCGCTGCGGACGCCAGGCAGCGGCTGCCCGTGGGACCTGGAGCAGAGTTTTCGCACCATTGCTCCGTACACAATCGAGGAAGCCTACGAGGTCGCGGACGCGATCGCCCGTGGTGATCTCGCCGGGTTGAAGGATGAGCTCGGCGACCTCTTGCTGCAGGTCGTCTTCCACGCCCGGATGGCACAGGAGCAAGGAGCCTTCGATTTTGCCGACGTGGTCGAAACAATCACCACCAAGCTCGTGCGCCGGCACCCCCACGTCTTTGCGGATGCCGAGGGCAAGACCGCCAAATCGGTCGAAGGCCTGTGGGAACGGATCAAGGCCGAGGAAAAGGCCCAGCGAGGCGAGGAGGCGCCAGGCGGAGCATTGGCGGGGGTACCGGTTGCCCTGCCCGCGTTAACCCGCGCATTGAAACTGCAGGACAAGGCCGGGCGGGTGGGGTTTGACTGGAACGATCCGAAAGCCGTGCTGGCCAAGATCCGGGAGGAAGCGGACGAGATTGAGAGGGAGCTCGATCACGCCGAACGGAGTCGCGTGGCCGCAGAGGTCGGCGATCTTCTGTTCGCCGTGGTCAACCTTGCCCGCCATCTCGATGCCGACCCCGAGGGCGTCCTGCGTGATGCCAATCTCAAATTCGAACGGCGGTTCGCGGCAATCGAGCGGGCCTTGGCGGCGCGCGGAAAAACGCCAAAGAGCTCGAGCCTCGCTGAAATGGACGAGCTGTGGAACGAAGCAAAGGCTGCGGAAAAATAGTTTCAGGAATTGAACCGGGCGCGCACGCGCGCCGCGTTGTCGGGATCTGCCCGCACGGTGACCGCCAATCTGCCATCGTCACGCATGTCCTTTACCAGCACCTCCGAGTGGCGATAGAGCCAGCTCAAGCCTGCGCCGTCGGCAGGATCGATCGAGACTTCGAGCGTGAGGCGGCTTTCACTCAAGCGCGCTTCGATCGCTTCGACGAGGCGGTCGACCCCCTCTCCGGTCAACGCCGAGACCGGTATCGGGCGTCGATCGGAAGTCTGGCGCCCGGCGAGGTTCAGCACCCGCTCCCGGCCGGTGCGGTCCAATCTGTCGAGCTTGTTCCAGACCTCGATGACCCGACCATCCGTGGCGGCGATATCCAATTCGCCGAGAATTTTTTCGACATCGCGCAATTGCGCTTCTGAATCTTCGTGCGAGATATCGCGAACGTGCAGGATGACATCCGCTTCTATGACTTCTTCGAGCGTCGCGCGGAACGCCGCCACCAGCATGGTGGGAAGTTCCGAGATGAAGCCGACGGTGTCCGACATGATGACCTTCGCGCCGTGCGGCAATTCGATTGCGCGCAGGGTCGGGTCAAGTGTTGCGAACAACATGTCCGCCGACAGCACCCTCGCCGCGGTCATCCGGTTAAACAGCGTTGACTTGCCGGCATTTGTGTACCCGACCAGTGCCACGATCGGATAAGGCACGCGCTTGCGGCTGTCGCGGTGCAACTTGCGTGTGCGCTTGACCTTGTCGAGCTCGACCTCGATCCGCGCGATACGCTCTTCGATGATGCGGCGATCCGCCTCGATCTGGGTCTCGCCGGGGCCGCCCAGGAAGCCGAACCCGCCGCGCTGACGCTCGAGATGGGTCCACGAGCGAACCAGTCGGCTCTTCTGATATGTTAGATGCGCCAGCTCGACCTGTAACGCGCCCTCGCGCGTGCGTGCGCGCCGTCCGAAAATTTCAAGGATCAATCCCGTGCGGTCGATTACTTTCGTGTTCCACGCCTTCTCCAGATTGCGCTGTTGAACGGGCGAAAGCGGACAATCCATGACCACGATCGACGCCGACATGCTTTTTGCAAGCCCGGCAATTTCATCGACCTTGCCCTTGCCAATATAGGTCGCAGGTCGAATTTCGCTGAGCGTCACCAGTCCGGATTCGACGACTGTCAGATCGATAGCGCGTGCAAGCCCGACGGCTTCCTCAAGACGCGCTTCAGGCGTACGCGCGTCCGCAGACAAGCGGCCGCCGCCTCTAGGAGGCGGCTTCTTGAGCCAAGGCTCGATGACGATCGCCCGACCGGTCTCGACACCCGATGCGGTCGGGCTCAGACGATCGGCACGCTGGTCGCGACGTCGTACTTCCAACTAGGGTTTATCTCCGGCCGGCGGCTCGTCGGCCCCTTCGAAGAGCTGGATCGGATGACCAGGCATGATAGTCGAAATCGCATGCTTGTAGACGAGCTGGGAATGTCCATCTCGTCGCAACAGCACGCAGAAGTTATCGAACCAGGTCACGACGCCCTGCAACTTGACACCGTTCACCAGAAAAATTGTGAGCGGTATTTTGCTTTTGCGGACGTGATTGAGAAATGTGTCTTGCAGGTTTTGCGCACGATCGGCGGCCATGGCCGTTTTTCCATTTTTGCTCGCGTCTAGCGCGCGAGACGTTCTTTGCCCAAGTCCTTCCGCATGCGTTGAGAACATGCGCCGCTTTGCCCCTCGCAAAGCGGTCCGGGGCCCCGGGAGTGGCACTATTAGATGGCAGCTACCTTTCCGGCGCAAGCAGAAGTTGGCGTGCGCGGCCCTAACCTACCGAAATTAAACGATTTTGTCGCTTTTGGCCGACGTCAAGGTTTGGCCAAAATCGCGTCGAAACGGCTACTCGCTGATCTCGGCATAGCGATGGTAGTCGCGCCGCAGGCCGGTCGCGATCAGTCCAGGCGCGCCATTGCCGACCGGCCGACCGTTGATGGTGACCACAGGCAATACGGTCTGGCTGGCCGATGTAATGAAGGCCTCACGGGCGGAATAGGCCTCCTCCACCGTGAAGGAACGCTCCTCAAAGGGGAGGCCTTGCGCCTTGATCGCGTCGATCACAACCGAGCGCGTGATCCCGGACAGGATGTCCTGACCGATCGGATGGGTGATCAGCTTGCCATCGCGGCTCACGATCCAGGCATTCGACGAAGCGCCCTCCGTAACACGCCCTTGCGTGTCGACAAGCCAGGCCTCGCGCGCGCCCTGCTCACGAGCGGCCTGTTTCGCCAAAACGTTTGGCAATAACGACACAGATTTTATATCAACGCGTTTCCAGCGGATGTCAGGCACGGTGACAATCGCTATCCCTTGCGCTGCAACGTCCTCGAGCTGCTCGATAAGGCTGCTGCGCGCGGTCACAACCAGGGACGGACGTGTATCTGCGGACGGGAACGGAAAATCCCGGCGCGCCACGCCACGCGTGACCTGCACATACACAATCCCATCGCGGACCCGGTTTCGACGAATTGTCTCGCGCAGCACAACCGCCAGTGAGGCTTGCGACATCGGGCGCGCAATGCGCAGTTCACCAAGCGAGCGGTCGAGACGCGCCATGTGACGTCGTTCGTCGACCAGACGCCCTCCCCTCACCTCGCAGACTTCATAGACCCCGTCAGCAAACTGATAGCCACGGTCCTCGACAGGAACCTTGGCTTCGTTCCGCGCCAAGTAGCGACCATTGACGTAAGCAATTCGGGACATGAGCAGTTAATCGATTCCGAGCGCCTTGAGCTTGCGGTGCAAAGCTGATCGCTCCATGCCAACGAATTCGGCGGTCCGCGATATGTTGCCGCCAAATCGGCTGATCTGCGCAACCAGATAC
>JBKPLN010000742.1:0-6573 GCA_046731635.1 Pseudomonadota bacterium
GCATCATAGTCGCCGCGTGCGATGGCCTCTATTGCGGCGCCGCCTGTCTCGACGAAATCAACGCGATGGCCCAGTTCACGCAGGATCGTGTTCATCACGACGCGGCCATACGGATTGTCCTCGGCGCATAGAATGGAGAGAGCCCGAACCGGCATTGGGGCGGTGTTGATCCGCTCCGCCACCGGAACTGCCTCCATCGGCCTGGCGAGCACGGTGAGCCGAAACGTAGAGCCGCTCCCCCTCCTGCTGGTCGCCTGCAGCTCGCCTCCCATCGCCTTGGCAACGCGCTTGACGAAAGCGAGACCGAGCCCTGCTCCTCCGTAGCGCTTGGCGACATCGACACTCGCCTGCGCAAAGGGACGAAAAAGCTGCTTCAACTCAGTCTCACTTATGCCAATTCCGTTGTCGGAAAATGTAAATACTAGTCTCGTGCCATTCCGTCCCGCTGGCTCGGCATCGGCGGAAAAACGCACAGCGCCGGCTTCGGTAAATTTCACGGCATTGTCGGCGAGATTTTCGAGCATTGCCCGCAATCGTATTGGGTCACCCAGCACCACTCCGGGCAGATCGCGCGCAATCTCAATTTCCGCCTTCAGGTCTTTACTGGCGGCGCGTCCAGCCAAGGCTGCGCCGACAGTTTCCGCAATTACGACTGGCGAGAAGGACTCGTCGCGAAAGACAAGTCCCTTGGCACTCTCTTTTGCCGCATCGATAATCAACGTCGAAAGCGCAGCGAGGTGATCGGCGCCACTCTTGATCGCGTTTGCCCATTCGCGTTCGCGCGTACCGAGGTTGGAGGAGGCCAACAATTCTGCCAATGCCACGATGCCGGTCAGCGGCGTGCGGATGTCGTGCGCAATGCCGGCAAGTGCAGCCTCGACCGCTTCTATCTGCGCCTTGGCCAAACCCCTCGCGCGCGCTGACGGCGCGCGGGCTCGCCTGGCCGGCCTCTTGCGCTTCCGCTTAGCCATTGTCCCTTCCCCGAGCCACAATGGCATGGAAGGACGGTTCAATCGAGGCCGGCCAAACGGCGGATTTCGGCCGGTGATGCGCCCCTTGCGCGAAGCTCGCGCAGGCCTGTGGACTGCGTGGACTTCGAAAGCTTGCTGCCGTCGGGGCCGAGCAAGAGCCTGTGGTGATGGTACCGGGGCTGTGGGAGGCCAAGAAGCGCCTGCAGCAGGCGATGCACCGCGGTCGCATAAAAAAGATCGCGGCCGCGGACAACGTCGGTAATGCCTTGCGCCGCATCGTCGAGCGCCACGGCAAGATGATAACTGGTCGGTGTTTCCTTCCGCGCCAGGATCACGTCGCCCCAGACCGAGGCATCGACAATGATGGTGCCGGATTCGCCGGCCGGTCCCGCGCCGGTCTCAATCCACGTCAGTTCACCGGCCCGCGCCGCTGCGGCCCGCGTGTCCAGACGCAGCGCGTAAGGTTCGCCGGACTCGATACGGCGCTTTCGCTCCGCATCCGGAATGGTTTTCGCATGGCCCAAATAGAGCGGCGCGCCATCAGGGTCGCAGGGCCAAGGTCCACGTGCTTCGCGCGCGGTCACCAGCCGGGCAATTTCGGCGCGAGTTTCGAAACTTGGATAGATCAACCCCATGGCCTCGAGCTGGCCGAGCGCTGCCCGATAGTCGTCCCAGCGGCTGGACTGTCGCAATACGGGCGTTTCCCATTGCAGGCCAATCCAGGACAGATCCTCGTAGATCGCCGCTTCGTATTCGGGCCGGCAACGGGCAGTGTCGATATCTTCGATCCGCAATAGCAGTCGTCCGGCAATTGAGCGTGCCATGTCGGCATTCAGCAACGCCGACAAGGCATGGCCGAGGTGCAGGTAGCCGTTGGGCGAGGGCGCGAAGCGGAAAACGGGTGGCATGATTCCGGGCAGCCGATGTGAAGTCCTTCGTTCATTGGTAACCGGGATCCAGTCAAGCAGCCTTTTTCTGGATTCCGGCTTCCGCTATGACGAGCGAGATAATACGAAGAAGCCCGATGACCTACTTCCTTCACACCGACGCCGATCTCCAGACAGGCCTTGCCCAGCTGATCCTCGCGGATCCCAGACTTAAGCCCATTGCGGAAAGGGCAGGCCCTTTCAGTCTGCGCCGACGCGAGCCGGGCTTTCCCGGCCTCTGTGCCATCGTCTGCGGTCAGCAGCTTTCGACAGCCAGTGCGGCTGCAATCCGCAGCCGGTTGTTCGCAGCATTTGACCCATTTCATCATGATGCAGTACGGCGCGCGCGTGCCGACAAGCTCAAGCGCCTTGGTCTGTCGGCCCCCAAGATCAAATCCATCCGCGAGATTGGGAAAGCGGTCGCCAGGGGGGATATCGATCTCACCGCAATTGGCAACATGAACGCCGATGATGCGCACGCAACCCTGACCACGCTGCATGGAGTCGGCCCCTGGACTGCCGATATCTATCTCCTGTTCTGCCTCGGCCACGCGGATGCGTTCCCCGCTGGCGACCTGGCGGTTCAGGAGTCCGCGCGTATGGCGCTCGGCCTGCGCAAGCGCCCGGACGCCAAGGCTCTGTCCCGGCTGGCCGAGAGTTGGCGTCCTTGGCGCGGCGTGGCGGCGCATCTCCTGTGGGCCTACTATCGCGTCCTGAAAAAGAGGGACGTAACGCCGCTCCAGGCGAACGGCCGTTCGAAAAAATCCGGCAAGGAAGTAAAGAGAAGGAAGAAGAATGGCTCAACTCGACGGCCCACGACTTGAGCCGCGTTCAGGTCCCGCTGAGCAGCTGGTGGTGTTCGTGCATGGCTACGGCGCAGACGGCAACGACCTGATCGACGTCGGGCGCGCATGGCAGGGGCTGCTCCCGCGCGCTGCATTTGTATCGCCGCATGCGCCCTGGCCATGCGGACAGAGCCCCATCGGCCGCGAGTGGTTTCCACTGACGTTCCGTGATCCGGACGAGCGCTGGATCGGCGTGAATGAGGCTGCCCCCGTGCTTGAAAAGTTTCTCGATGCCGAGCTCAAGCGGCGCAATCTTCCGCCGTCCGCGCTGGCGCTGGTTGGTTTCAGCCAAGGCACCATGATGTCACTGCACGTCGGCCTGCGCCGGGCGATCGCACCGGCGGCAATCGTCGGCTACTCGGGCATGCTGGTGATCCCGGAGAATGCCGACCTCGATGTTTTCGCGGCCGAGATTCGCAGCCGGCCACCGGTCCTTCTGATTCACGGCGACGCCGATCAGCTCATACCCGTCGAGGCGCTGTTGCACGCGGCGCAGGGTCTCGCAGCGCTCAATGTGCCAACGGAGTGGCATATCTCGGCCGGGGTCGCCCATGGCGTCGACGAGGAAGGCATTTGGCAGGGAGGCGAATTCCTTGCCAAAAGCTTTGCCCGGCGGAAATAGCGCCTTTGCGGGTAACTCTCCGTCACGGCTTCACAATCCTGTCATGCTGCCCTATTAGTAGCGCCTCAGCTGCGTGGCGGCAGCGTTCCAGGGAGGTCGAGGAGCGTCGCTTGAACGTGCACGTTTCGCCCGGCGGTTTTCCGGCCTTGGTGCTCAACGCTGATTTCCGGCCGTTGAGCTATTACCCGCTATCGCTGTGGTCCTGGCAGGACGCGATAAAAGCGGTCTTCCTCGAGCGCGTTAATATCGTGGCCAATTACGATCGCGCCGTGCACAGCCCTTCCTTCGAGATGAAACTGCCGAGCGTGGTCTCTCTCAAAACCTTCGTTAAGCCTTCCACCCATCCCGCCTTCACCCGCTTCAACGTCTTCCTCCGCGACCGCTTTATCTGCCAGTATTGCGGCGATCGGGACGATCTCACGTTCGACCATCTGCTGCCGCGTTCCCGCGGCGGCCACACGGTCTGGAACAACGTGGTCGCTGCCTGCTCGCCGTGCAATCTGCGCAAGGGCAACCTGACGCCAAACGAAGCAAAGATGTGGCCGTCGCAGATGCCGTTCCAGCCGACCGTGCACCATCTGCACAGGAACGGCCGCTTGTTCCCGCCGAACTACCTGCACGAGAGCTGGCTCGACTACCTCTATTGGGACACCGAACTCGAGCCGTAAGGCCCGCGACAATTGGCATTGGAGCCCCGCATGGTCAGCAAGCTGCACCAACGTCGCAGCGTGCGAATGGCCTTTTTCGCGATGTCGCTTGCGGCAAGCTTTTGCAATGCCGGTATTGCGGTGGCTCAAATGGCGCCCCCCTCGGCTGGATCGGTCGAGCCGCAATTGATCGAAGATCTGGTTGCTGCCAATCGCATTCTGGCCGACCAGGGAGTGCTCGACGGCTGGGGGCATGTCAGCGCTCGCCATCCAAGCGATCCCAATCGCTACCTGCTGTCGCGCTCGCGGGCTCCGGAACTGATCAACGCCGATGACATCATGGAATTCGACCTCGACAGCAATCCGGTCGATGCGAGAGGCAGGCCGCTTTACACGGAACGATTCATCCATGGTGAAATCTACAAGGCACGGCCGGATGTCGTTGCGATCGTGCATACTCATGCACCGGCTTTGATACCGTTTGGGATCAGCAAGGTGCCGCTGAAGCCGGTCTATCACCGGTCGGCTTTCATAGCCGCCGGTGTTCCGGTGTTCGAGATCCGGGAACGCGCGGGGATGACCGACATGTTGATTCGCGACCAGGCGCTTGGCCGCGCGCTTGCCGACGCGCTTGGCAATCATCCCGCAGCGCTGATGCGCGGCCACGGCGCTGTCGTCGTCGGACCATCGCTGCAACGCGTCGTGGGTCGCAGCATTTTCCTTCCACTCAATGCCACACTGCAAATGCAGGCGGCAGCGCTTGGCGGGCCGGTTACTTATCTCGATCCCGAGGAGACTCGAAAGATCGAGGAACGCGAGGGTTATGGCCTCGCCCGGGCCTGGGAAGCCTGGAAACGCAAGGCGATGGCGAAACAGTGACGGGTGCGACTCCGGTCACACTTGCGTTGGAACAAAGAGTGCCTATATGCGTTTGATGTCGAGCCCAAAGGCTCCGTCATCGAGCGGCCACGAATATGCAGCGGGTGACGCCGGATGTACGCGCGCCTTGCATTTCGTGGTCGTCAGTTTTTGCAGACCTCAAGCCTGGTTCTTCAACCGTTCCCGGTCATAACCCGCCACCCTTTTATAGCTCTCGGACAGCGCGACGAGTTCGTCGCGGGTGATGACGTCATCGATGTTCTTGAACGGCTTGTCGCCCGTGCGGCGGTAGACTTCATGCAGGATGGCGTCCGGGGGCGCCTTGCGGTTCGCCAGCACGACCTCGCTTGTGGCGGGGAGTCGGTTCGCTTCGTAAACCTTTAGAGCGGTGACCGCATCGGCGTTGGCGGCGAGCGCATCGGACAGCGCGCGGCAGTCCAGAATAGCCTGCGCTGCGCCGTTGGCGCCGCGCGGATACATTGGATGCGCCGCGTCGCCGAGAAGCGTCAGACGCCCGAAGCTCCATCGCGGCAGCGGATCCTGATCAACCATCGGATATTCGAGAATTGTATCGGCGGAGGTGATGAATTTGGGCACATCGAGCCAGTCAAAATGCCAATCCGCCATCGCAGGCAAAAAGTCCTCCAGTCGCCCGCGCCGATTCCAGTCGCGTGCCTGGTACTGCGGCGTCTCGATGTCGCACACCCAATTCACAAGCTGCCGGCCCTCAGAGTCGACATTGTTGCGGATTGGATAGATCAGAAGCTTCGCCGGATGATGCCAGCCAATGCGGATCATGCTCGCGCCCGACAGGAACGGCTTCCAGCGCGTGACGCCGCGCCACATATTGATCCCGGAATATTTGGGCGGTCCCTCGTCCGGAAAGAGCTGCTTGCGCAAGACAGAATGAATGCCTTCAGCGCTGACGACGACGCTGCCGCGCTGGCTGGGCAACGGCTTGCCGTTGATATCCTCGAAATGCGCAACCGCCTCAGGGCCATCGTGCTCAACGCGGGTACAACGCCAGCTGGTTATGACCTTGTCCGCGCCGGCGCGCTCGATGAAGGCGTCAAGCAGAACCATCTGGAGGTCGCCGCGGTGAATAGAAAATTGCGGGACGTCATAGCCGGCGAAGCGGCCCGCCGGCTCGCTGTAAATGAATTGGCCGAAGCGGTTATAGAAGCAATATTCCCGCGTGGTCACTGCGACTTTCGCGAGAGCGTCCTCAAGACCAAGCGCGCATAATTCACGCGACGCGTGCGGCAGGATGTTGATTCCCACGCCGACAGCCTTCAGCTCAGGAGCAGCCTCAAAGATACGGCAGGCGATTCCGGCGCGATGAAGCATCAGCCCGAGGGTCAATCCGCCGATGCCGGCGCCGATGATAAGGACTTCCATGGCATAAAACCTGTGGCGACGTTCTAGCCGGACGTTTTACGTCGCGCCAGCGAAGCTTTTGCGCCCCAGGCAGCGACGATCGCAAGAAACAGTGACACCAGAACGTCATAGCCAGCGAGGGAAATCCCGAGAAACCGCCAGGCTGCCTCATCGCAGCGCACGATCCGGATATCCTGAAGTCGTTTCAGCATGTCGCTGGCCGAGCCGAGACTGTTGATCGGTCCGGAACAATCGGCAGGTCCGGGCCAGAACTTCCACTCGACGCCGGCGTGAAAAGCTGAGAGC
>JBKPLN010000743.1:0-3065 GCA_046731635.1 Pseudomonadota bacterium
CGACAGGATTGTCGCCATTACTGCGGCAATGCCGGGCGGTACGGGCGTCGATATCTTCGCCAAGTCGTTCCCTGAGCGTGCTTTCGACGTCGGCATCGCCGAACAGCATGCGGTGACGTTCGCGGCAGGCCTGGCCACGCAGGGTTATAGGCCATTTGTCGCGATCTATTCGACCTTCCTGCAACGCGCCTACGACCAGGTCGTGCACGACGTTGCGATCCAGAAATTGCCGGTCCGCTTCATGATGGACCGCGCCGGGCTGGTCGGCGCCGACGGTCCGACCCACGCCGGCTCCTTCGACCTCGCCTATCTCGGCTGCCTGCCCGGCTTTGTCCTGATGGCCGCGGCCGACGAGGCCGAGCTTGTGCACATGATTGCTACTGCCGTGGGAATCGATGATTGCCCGTGCGCCGTGCGCTACCCGCGCGGCGATGGCGTCGGCGTGGTAATGCCCGAAGTCGGCATACCGCTCGAAATCGGCAAAGGCCGCATCATCACGCTAGGCAATACGGTCGCGTTGCTGTCGCTTGGCACGCGCCTCGCCGAATGCACAAAAGCGGCCGAGACGCTGGCGGCTCACGGCATTTCAACCACCGTAGCCGACGCTCGTTTCGCCAAGCCGCTTGATCGCGAGCTCATTCTGCAGCTGGCTCGCGAGCATGAGCTGCTCATAACGATCGAGGAAGGCGCCATCGGCGGATTTGCAGCGCAAGTCATGCAATTGCTGAGCGACGCCGGTGCGCTCGAGCGGTCAGGCTTCAAGACTCGCAGCATGATTTTGCCGGATAGTTTCATCGACCACGACAGTCCTCCCGCGATGTATGCCAAGGCCGGCCTCGACGCGGCAGGCATTGTCAACAAGGTCTTTGAGGTGTTCGGGCGTCAGGCACCGGAATTGCAACCTAACGACATCCGGTTTCTCGCTGAACGGGCGGCCCGCCGTCGGCAAGCCAGCGGACACGCCAAGGGGGCCGCGGGATGAAGGTTATTCTGGCGAAACCACGCGGTTTCTGCGCGGGGGTTGTGCGCGCTATTGAGATCGTCGAGCGCGCCCTCGATAAATACGGGCCGCCGGTTTATGTCCGGCACGAAATTGTTCACAACAAGTGGGTGGTCGATGCGCTGAAGGCGCGAGGGGCGCGGTTCGTCGAAGAACTGTCCGAAGTGCCACCGAACGCAATAGCGATCTTCAGCGCCCATGGCGTGGCGAAGAAAGTCCAGAAAGAGGCAGCCGAGCGAGGCCTGCGCGTGCTCAATGCCACCTGTCCGCTTGTGTCTAAAGTACACGCACAAGGTCGCCATTATTTGCGCAACGGGCGTACGGTCATCCTGATTGGCCATGCTGGCCATCCCGAGGTCGAAGGGACGTTGGGACAAATCCCCGGTCCTGTAATTCTTGTGCAGACTGAAGAAGACGTAAATGTCCTCGACTTACCGGTCGACACGCCCATCGCGTACGTCACGCAGACCACACTCAGCGTGGATGACACCAAAGGGATCATTGCGGCACTGTTCCGCCGTTTCAACGACGTCGTTGGGCCGGGCACACAAGATATCTGTTATGCAACACAGAACCGTCAAACTGCACTGCTGGAGTTGACAAAACTGGTCGACGTGATTTTCGTTGTCGGGGCGCAAAACAGCTCGAATTCGAATCGCCTGCGCGAAATCGGCGTCGATGCCGGCGTTCCCACCCACCTGATCGCAAGCGGAAGCGAAATAAAGCCGGAGTGGTTGCACAACGTGGAAGTTGTTGGCATTACAGCGGGGGCCTCGGCGCCGGAAATCATGGTGCGTGACGTGATTAATGCATTGCGCGCTAATGAACCGGTGGAAGTTTTCACCCTGCCCGGCCAGGATGAGCACATCGAATTTAGGGTGCCTGTAGACCTACTCGACGTGACCGGCACCCAACAAATCAGCAAGGATAGTGATCTTGGGCATTCCCCTTCTTCAGAAACTGTTTGTCGGTAGCTACGTCATCCGCCAGCGTCTGACCGGCCGAAAGCGCTACCCGCTGGTGCTGATGCTTGAGCCGTTGTTCCGATGCAATCTGGCTTGTGCCGGATGCGGGAAAATCGATTATCCCGATCCGATCCTGCACCAGAATATGTCGGTCGAGGACGCGTTGCATGCAGTCGACGAGTGCGGCGCGCCCGTGGTCTCGATCGCCGGCGGCGAGCCGCTGCTGCACAAGCAACTGCCGGAAATCGTGCGCGGCATCATCGCGCGCAAGAAATTCGTCTACCTTTGCACCAACGCACTGCTCATGGAGAAGAAACTTTCGCAGTACGAGCCGAGCGTCTTCTTCACATGGTCGGTGCATCTTGATGGCGACAAGGAAATGCATGATCAGTCGGTCTGCCAACCGGGCACTTACGACCGAGCTGTATCGGCAATCAAGAGCGCCAAGGAACGCGGCTTCCGCGTCAACATTAACTGCACACTGTTCAACACCGCGCAGGCGGACCGTGTGGCGGCATTCTTTGATACCGTGATGCAGCTAGGGGTCGATGGCATCACGGTGTCGCCGGGCTATGCATATGAGCGTGCACCCGACCAGCAGCACTTTCTCAATCGTGGCAAGACCAAACAGCTGTTCCGCGACATATTCAAGCGCGGATCAGGCAAAGACAAATGGTCGTTCAGCCAATCGAGTCTGTTTCTCGATTTTCTCGCCGGCAACCAGAGCTATCATTGCACGCCATGGGGCAATCCGACGCGCACAATTTTCGGCTGGCAGAAGCCCTGCTATCTGCTCGGCGAAGGCTACGCACGAACCTTCAACGAGTTGATGAATGGAACTGATTGGGATGCTTACGGCACCGGCAACTACGAGAAGTGCGCTGACTGCATGGTCCATTCAGGCTATGAGGCTTCCGCCGTCAATGACGCGATTGCCCACCCTCTGAAGGCCTTGGCCGTGAGTCTGGGAGGGGTGCGTACCGAGGGTGAGATGAAGCCTGAAATACCACTCGATCGTCAGAGACCCGCGCAATACGTCTTTTCGAAGCACGTTGAGCAGAAGCTCGAGGAAATTCGGAAAAACAAGGACAAGCCCGAGC
>JBKPLN010000744.1:0-2509 GCA_046731635.1 Pseudomonadota bacterium
GTGTCGTGCAAGGCCAAATAGTCGATGCCAGTATAAATGAAGCAGTTCATTGCGTCCTGGGGCGTTTCGACGATGGGCTCGCCCTTAATATTAAATGACGTGTTGACCAGGACCGGGACGCCGGTCAGCTTTTCGAATTCCATGAGTAGATTATAGATACGTTCGTTGTGCTCGGGTCGAACCGTTTGGACGCGGGCGGTACCATCGACGTGAACGACCGCCGGAATGCGATCCTTCCATTCGGGTCGCACATGTTTGGCGCGCAGCATGAACGGTGATTCGTCCTCGCCGACGAAAATGTTCGTTGCCCTCTCATAAGGCACGATCGGCGCAAAGGGACGAAAGGCCTGCCTGAACTTCACCCGTTTGTTCAGTTTGTCCTTCATCTCGGCCCGACGCGGATCGGCCAGGATGCTCCGATTGCCGAGCGCGCGCGGTCCGAACTCGGAGCGGCCCTGGAACCAGCCAAACACGTTGCCCTCCGAGAGCAGCTTTGCCGTTTCGCGGCAAATGCTCTCGCCGGGGCCGTTGAAGACCTTGCGATTGAGCAGCAGCCGATTGCCGGCGCGCTGCACAACGTCATCGGCGTACTCGACGCCGAGCGTCGCCTGCCTCATCACAAAAGCGCGCGGCTTTTTCTGAATCGCCAGATGGCCATAATACGCACAACCAATCGCGATCCCATTGTCGCCAGCGGCAGGCTGGATCCAGACATTATCAAATCCTGCCTCGCGCACCATTCGACCATTGGCAACGCAATTCAGCGCTACCCCGCCGGCAAGGCAGAGGTTCTTGGCGCCGGTCGTTTCACGCAGCCAACGCGCGCGGTCAAGCAGCACCTCCTCGGCGTCGTGCTGAACGCGCCATGCAATGTCCTCCCAATGCCCCATGGCCGGACTCGCTTCCCATTTCTTTTCACCCTCCGGCATCCAAGGTTGGTTGAAATCAGCATCCCATTCGGGAACTTGCAGCTCGCCATTCGTAAGATCGAGCAGCCGCCTGAAGTTGTTGGCGCGGCCATAGGGTGCTAGGCCCATGACTTCACCGCACTTATTCCAATCAGCGAAGATGTAACTTGAGACCCGGCTGTAGAGCGCTCCGAGGCCGTCCATGGTGAAGAACTCGTCACTCAGAAGCCCGCGGCATGGATGTAGCCACACCTTCTTGACCGTCTCGAGTTTGCAGCCCTCAAATTCGTAGTAGCTCTCCGATTCACGTGCGAGCGGATTGACGCCCTCGGTGAGTTGACCCGGTTCCTTGATGTCCGAAGCGTAGCTGCCGACGCCGTCCACGACCATAACCACGCCCTCGTCGAAAGGGCACACGGCAAACGCGCTGTAGGCATGGGCGAGATGGTGCGAGACCGTCATTACCTTGTTCGACTTCGGCAGATACAGGGGACTCTTTGCCGCTTGCTCTCGTTCACGGTCATTCATGTCGCCCTGATAAATTAGGCGAACTTCCAGCTCTTCGACCGGCAGGACGTAGCAATTGCGCACTACCAGATCGATATCGTCGAGCGTAATACCCTCCGCCTGCAGACAATAGTCGACGACTTCCTGGAAAAACCCACCAGCATGCTTTTGGCGCGTTATCCGCTCCTTCTCGATCGCATAGGCGATCTCGCCATCGCGTAATAGGCACGCGCTGACATCGTGGTCGTAGGCGTTTATGCCAAGGACGTAAGTGTGGTTCTTTGACATCGAGCTCGTGCTGTCCAGAGATCCCGGCGGTGCGACGCCGTTAGCTTCGGTCAATTTGTCGCGAAACGCGTCGTTGAGGTTTAGTCAGACCAATCTGCATTATGTCGTGCGATATTGGCAACTAAAGGGACCAGCGTGCTCAGCTCGCGCCTATGGCGCAATTTCGATGACCGCTCTAATGTATCAATCACAGTTGAGGGCAGCCGCGGCGACATGACAGCGGTGAGACACATTGTCCCCGATCGCTGCTGCGGGGTGATCGTCGACCTCCAGGGGTTTTTTCTGTCGCAGGTGGCCAAACGCCTTGGTTCCCGGATCAAGACGAATACTGGCAATCTTGTCCGGCTGCTCGGACATTTTCGAATCCCGATCGTCGTTACGCTCGAGCGGCCTGTCGCTGACAAGGGATCCTTACCGAAAGAGATCAGCAAACACTTAAGCGACCACGCCCGAACTTTCGAAAAGGATTTCTTCAACCTATGCAAGGATAAGGACATAAAAAACCACCTCGGCCGTCTGAAAAGGCGACAGGTGATCATGGCGGGCTGCGAAACGGACGTCTGTGTCCTCCAGTCATGCCTTGGCCTTCTCGGCCTTGGCTACGAGGTTTACGTGTTGGAAGAGCTGATATTTTCCTCATCGCGCGGCGTCGACGGGGCAATTACGCGCATGAAAGCCGAAGGCGCGATTTTCTTGACGTACAAGAGTCTCTTTTACGAACTCATAGAGTCGGTAGAGGGCCCTCTGAATTCGAAAAAAGGTGTTGAAACATTTGAATCCTTTCCCGACGATCTTCCGGACTCGGC
>JBKPLN010000745.1:0-7090 GCA_046731635.1 Pseudomonadota bacterium
CGACGAAACGCCATCACCACGAGCGCGGTGACGACTGCAGCCGTCGCAGCGGTGCCGCCGCGCACGGCGAGCGGCACGATGATCGCTGCAATAACCGATCCCGGAAGCGCATTGAGGATGCTGCGCACGCGCTGTGTCAAAGGGACATAACCCATCAGCCAGAATCCGCCCGCCCGGATGGCATAGGTCACCACCGCCATTGCTGCGATTGCTATCCAGACTCCGTACGGACCCAAGTCGGCGTTCATTCGTTCCGCTCATCGAAATAGCAGCCCGCAACAGCCCCGGTGATCGAGCCCGCGATGATGAACCACCATCCCGGTACGAGGCGTTCGACAACGACGGCGATGATCCCCGCGACCACCCAGCCGGAAGCACGGCGCGCTCCCGCCCACAGCGGCACCAGCATTGCAGCGAAAAATGCCGGCATCACAAGATCGAGCCCGTATCGAGCCTGATCGACAATGAACCCGCCGAGGAAAAATCCGATGCCCGCGGACGCAAGCCAGCCTGCCATGATCACTGTGGCCGCGCCAAAATAGACGGCGATGTCCCCGCCACCTTCTGCGCGATAGCGCATGGCGATCAACCAGCTCGCATCCGTGAGGAAAAAGAGCGCCGCATAGGCCTGCCACGCGGGCCGTTGCCCGAGCCAGGGACGCATGGCGACACTCATCAGAAAGAGGCGCGCACCGATGACGGCTGCAAGCAAAGCGACCGTCACGACAACGCCCCAGGTCAGAACGCTTGGCCAGATTTCCAGGGCGACGAGCTGGGCAATTCCGGAACAAACGAAAAAATTCATCGCCAGGCTTTGGAAAAACGAGAGGCCCTGCCGGGCCGCAGCGGCGCCGACTACGAGCCCGAATGCCATGATGCCCGGCGTGATCGGAAGCCCCTGTCGTAGTCCCAGGACGAAACCCGACCAACCAGGTTTGTCCGACGGTGGCTTCAGTGAAGGCATGGCCAATCCGAGATAGCTGTCATGACCGTGCTTGTCCCGGCCATCCACGTCTTATCGCATGACCCAAAGACGTGGATGCCCGGCACAAGGCCGGGCATGACGCAAGGTTTACCGCCTTAAGTGTTCAGGCTTGCGGTTGCGGGGCGACCTCGCCGGATGGCGGCTCGGGGCGCGGGCGCGGCTTGCCGGCCGGCGGCACCGCAGAGGAGCGGGGCGTGCTCGGCTCGATCACCGACTCGCGCACGGGGCGCTTGCCTGCAAGCAGATCAGTAATCTCGTCGCCGGTCAGCGTTTCGAACTCGAGCAGTCCCTTCGCGAGCACTTCCAGGTCGGCCCGCTTCTCGGCGAGAATCTGGGTCGCCTCGGCGTATCCGGCTTCGACGAGCCGGCGAATTTCGGCGTCGATCTTGCGCGAAGTCTCCTCGGAAATGTTCTGCTGGCGCGAAACCTGATAGCCGAGGAAAACCTCGTCCTGGTTCTCGCCATAGGCAACCGTGCCGAGTTCGTCCGACAGGCCCCAGCGCGTCACCATCATGCGCGCAAGCTTTGTCGCCTGCTCGATATCCGAAGCGGCGCCGGACGTCACCTTCTCCTTGCCGAACACCATTTCCTCAGCGACGCGTCCGCCCATCATGATTGCAAGGCGTGACGTCATCTGCTCGCGGCTCATCGATAGCTTGTCGCGCTCAGGCAACTGCATGACCATTCCGAGCGCACGGCCGCGCGGAATAATCGTGGCCTTGTGCACCGGATCCGTAGCCTTCACGTTGATGGCAACGATCGCGTGGCCGCCCTCGTGATAGGCGGTCAGGAGTTTTTCTTCCTCCGTCATCACCAGCGACTTGCGCTCGGCTCCCATCATCACCTTGTCTTTGGCGTCCTCGAACTCGGCCTGGGTGACCATGCGCTTGTTGCGCCGCGCCGCCATCAATGCCGCTTCATTGACAAGATTCATCAGGTCAGCGCCGGAGAATCCTGGCGTTCCGCGGGCAATCGTCTTCAGGTTCACGTCGGGTGCGAGCGGCACCTTGCGGACGTGCACTTTGAGGATGCTTTCGCGACCGACCACATCTGGATTGGGCACAACGACCTGACGGTCGAAGCGGCCCGGACGCAACAACGCCGGATCGAGTACGTCGGGCCGGTTGGTCGCTGCGATGAGAATAATGCCTTCGTTTGCTTCAAACCCATCCATCTCGACCAGCAACTGGTTGAGGGTTTGCTCGCGCTCGTCATTGCCGCCGCCAAGGCCGGCGCCGCGATGACGCCCGACGGCATCGATTTCGTCGATGAAGATAATGCAGGGCGCATTCTTCTTGGCCTGCTCGAACATGTCACGCACGCGGCTCGCTCCGACGCCGACAAACATTTCGACGAAGTCTGAGCCAGAGATGGTGAAGAACGGCACGTTGGCCTCACCGGCCACCGCACGCGCGATCAGGGTCTTGCCCGTTCCCGGCGGACCGACCAGCAGCACGCCACGGGGAATGCGACCGCCGAGTCGCTGGAATTTGCCGGGGTCGCGCAGGAATTCGACGATTTCCTGCAAATCCTGCTTGGCTTCGTCGACCCCCGCGACATCCTCGAAGGTCACACGACCATGCGCCTCGGCCAGGAGCTTCGCGCGCGATTTGCCGAATCCGAGGGCCTTACCGCCGGCGCCTTGCATCTGGCGCGAGAGGAAAATCCATACGCCGATCAACGCTATGAACGGCAGCCACGAAACCAGCAGCGACACAAACCACGGAACGTTGTCCTGCTGCGGCCGCGCGGTAATCGTGACACCCTTGGAGTAAAGCTTCTGCACCAGACCGGGATCGTTGGGGGCATAGGTCTGGAAGCTGGTCCCGTTGGCGAAAGTGCCATGAATTTCAGGGCCTTGGATGACAACATCTCGCACCCGGCCCTGATCGACCTCCGACAGCAGCTGCGAGAACGAGATGTCTTGCGCGGTCGTGCGTTGACCCGGGTTCTGGAAAAGCGTGAACAGCGCCAAAAGCAGCAGGACGATGATCACCCAGAGGGCAAAATTGCGAAGATTAGCGTTCATCAGCTGTCCTGACCCGCCGCGCGAGCCCCGCGGCCGTCTAACTAATGCATCCGGTTCGTGGCGACTTCACGTCGGCCCCAAGTCGACAATGTAGGCAGCGCAGGTCCCCAAGAAAAGGCCTAGAATCTTAATATTCTAGCGCGTATCGACCGGCCGCGCTGCTCCGTGTCCGCGCTTGGTTAAGAGCTTGCGACTGCGCGGCGGCGCCCTTTCAACTGTGAGTTGACGATCGGTCAGTGTTACGACGGCGCCGGCCAGCGTCCGCCGAAAGCGCCCATTGCCGGCAATTTGGGCGCAATCGAGGGCCGATTTAAGCGCCTCGAGCTTGCCGAGCTCCACAGGACCCTCGTCGCCTGTCATCGCGAGCGCTCGGCCGAGCACGCGCAGCGCAACCTCGCCTGGCAGGTCGACAAAACGCCTCGCCTCAAACGCCAGCCCGGAAGGTCGCAACTCAACAGCAAGGTCGCCCATAGCGCGGTCCACGGCCACCTCGATTGCCCTGTCCGCTCGCTTGATCCGGTGCGCGAGTAACGCAAGTCGATGAGGATCGAGACCCTCCTCGGCCAGCGCGCCCATGAGAATGCGCAATCGCGCGCGGGTAAAACGCGGATCCCGGTTTGAAGGATCGTCAGCGTAGCCAATCTTTGCGGCACGCAAGGTCGCAATCAGCCGTGACTTTGGGACTTCGAGTAGCGGACGCGCCAGATAGATGTCGCTCCCATTCGCCGCTTTCCCGAGATCGTGTCCCGGAACGACGGAGATTTTCTGCATGGCCCCAAGCCCAGTGAGGCCGCTGCCACGGCTCATGCGGATGAGCACTGTCTCGGCCTGATCGTCGAGTGTATGCGCAGTAACGATGTGCGTCGCTCCTGCCTTACGCGCCGCGTCATGCAGCAAACGATAGCGCGCGAGGCGTGCAGCTTCTTGCAATCCGGTCGGTGGCTTGCGCCCGCTCCAGCGTAATGTGCGGTGGTCAATTTTCAGCTTGCGCGCAAGACGAGCGACTGAATCCGCCTCGTGTCTGGATTCCTTGCGCAAGCCGTGATCGATCGTCACCGCAACGAGCTTCGGCTTTGTTTTGAGGGAATCGCGCCAGCGCGCGGCAAGCAGCAAAAGGGCAGTCGAGTCCGGCCCGCCCGACACCGCCAGCACAAGGACGGGAATTGCTTGCAGACCGGAAAACAGCGTCTTCGCTTCCGACGCCGGGATGGGCAATGATTTCTGCGCGCGCATGACCGTCACCGAAGCCGCGTTCCCACCCAACAAAGTGCGGGCGGGTGGGCTTTTGCGATCATATCCTAGCAGTGCACGCGCTTCTGCTCCTGCTCAACGCCCCGTTTCACATTGGCGGAGGCGCGCGGAAATTTCCGCCCCACCTCGGCCAAAGTGGCGCAGGCCGCTTCCTTCTGATTCATCGCGGCAAGAGACTGGCCAAGGCGCAGCAAGGCATCAGGAGCCTTCGCGGAACGTTCGAACTTGGTTGACACCCCGAGGAAGGATTCTGCGGCGTCGCGATAGCGCTGTTGCTGAAACAGGCTTTCGCCGAGCCAGTAGTGCGCTTCCGGCACAAGACGCTCGTTCGGATATTTCTTGAGGTAGTCCCGAAAGGACTGTTCCGCCAAGCCATAATCTTTGTGCAGAACATAACCATAGGCCATGTCGTATTCGTCTTGCGGCGAAGCGGAAGGCGGCAGAGTCGCAACTCGCTGGCCGCTGCCAGCGGAAGGCACGGCCGGGCGGACCTGCGCGGGTGGCGCTGTCGGCACCGGCGTGGGAGCCGTGGAAGCAACGGCGCCGGGTGGCACAGCAGCTTGCGGCGGCGTCGGGTTGTTGCCGGACAGCGTCGATAGATCGAGCGGCGCGCCGGCAGCACGGCCGCCGGGAGCCCCAACCGGTGGCGCGCCATCTTGAATCCGCTCGGGTGCGGCGATCACTGCTTCATTGCCGAGCGTCCGCGGTGCACCAGGTGCGTTCGGCTGCTGCGCCGGGTCGAACACATCCGACCGGCGACCGGGCGCCATCGGCGCATTTCCCGGCCCCATTGGGGCTACCTGTGCGGGCGGTGCAGGTCCGCCGCGCTCGTCCTGCAAACGCTTGAGTTGCATCTCAAGCTGCTGATTCCGATATTGCAGCTGCTCGATAGTGCCGGTGAGCTGGCGCAGTGCGCTTTCCATGCGATCGAGCCGGACCGAAAGATCTCCCGGCTCAGAAGCTCTTCCCCCCGGGGCAGCCTGGCGCGATTGCGGCTCGCCGCGGTTGAAGAGATCGTCCAAAAAATTTCCGGACCCACGCTGTTGCGCCAGCGTGGAACTGGTCAGAAGCAAAGCGGACATTGCGGCAAGCGCCGCAGTTCGGGTTAATGATCGTGTACGGGTCATGGCAGATGTGGCCGCCAGCGGCCGTTTTCCCAGTCAGGATACCATAGGCCGCGCTGCGTCGAAATTGTGACTGCGACCCGCTTCGTCATGGCGGGGCTTTCCCGGCTACCCAAGTCTCGCGCGTGTTCCGCGGCGAGGGTCTTACGAACTCACCCCGAGCACGGTGACGGCGCGGCGGTTCTGTGACCAGCAGGAGATGTCGTTGCAGACCGCAACCGGCCGCTCTTTGCCGTACGAAATCGTGCGCATGCGATGACCCTGGATGCCACGCGAGATCAGATAGTCGCGCACTGCCTGTGCACGACGCGCGCCGAGTGCGATGTTGTACTCGCGCGTGCCACGTTCGTCGGCGTGGCCTTCAACCGTGAACTGCGAATACTGACTGTAGTTGGTGAGCCACTGCGCTTGCTTGTCGAGCGTCGCGCGTGACTGCGGGGTCAGTTCGGACGAATCGGTTTCGAAAAATACGCGGTCGCCCACATTGACGACAAAGTCCTGTTGGCTGCCAGGCGTCGCCTGTCCCGCCGCATTTGCTTGCGCGTCCTCTGCCGTTCTGGCGCAGGCAGAGATCGCCAAAGCCGCGGCCAAGACCGCCGCAAGCCGGGCAACGTGCAGCATCTTCCTCACATCGATCATTCCGGTGCCTCCATTTCACGCTTCCGACCGGAGCTTCACGTGTGGGTCTAGCAGGTCGTTCGTTAAACGAACGTTCCATCAACCTTGATGGAACCTTGCACAGGCCCAGTAAAATAATCGGAGTCCCTTAAACCATTTCTGATGGTTAAGACACGGTGAAAATAAGGCCGGTTTGCGACAATTCAGGATAAAAGCGGTGACCACGCCGGATCCGATGCATAGGCCGGCGTAGGAACCCGGATTTCATTGCGACCGGAGATATCGATCGTGTAAAGCGCCGGGCCCTGACCCACGTCGCGGAAGAACATCAGAACTCGGCCATTCGGCGCAAACGTCGGGCCTTCGTTGTGAAAGCCTTCCGTGAGCATGCGCTCGCCCGAGCCGTCGGGCTTTAACACGCCGATGGCAAAATTCCCTCGCGCCTGGCCCGTGAACGCAATGTAGTCGCCGCGTGGCGACCAGACCGGCGTCGAATGATGGCCCTCGCCGAAGCTGATGCGCTGCGCCGGTCCACCAGCGGCCGGCATGATGTAGATCTGCTGGGTACCACCTCGATCGCTCTCGAAACAGATGCGCGTGCCATCCGGCGAATAGCATGGCGCGGTGTCGATCGCAGGCGTGTCGGTGAGCCGCGTGGTCTGCTTCGATCGCAGATCCATTACGAACAGGTTGGCATTGCCACCCTGCTGCAGGCTCATGATCACGCGCTGACCGTCGGGCGAAAATCTTGGGGCAAAAGTCATGCCGGGGAAATTGCCGACAATCTCGCGCTGTCCGGTCTCGATATTGAGCAAATAGACGCGTGGATCGCCCTGGCCGTAGGACATGTAGGTGATCTCTTGCGTCGATGGATTGAAACGCGGCGTCAGCACCAGGTCGTCGCCCCGCGTCAGATAGCGCACCCCTGCACCGTCCTGATCCATGATGGCAAGGCGCTTCACCCGCCGGTCTTTCGGGCCTGTTTCATCCACGAACACGATCCGACTGTCGAAATACCCTTTCTCGCCGGTGAGGCGCTCATAAATCGCTGTCTCTTATACACATCTGACGCTGCCGACGATC
>JBKPLN010000746.1:0-1667 GCA_046731635.1 Pseudomonadota bacterium
CCTTCGCAGATGGCTACAGAGATTTTTTGCGATGGGCATATCCGCTCTTGCGCAAATACAAGACTCCGTTCGCCATGTATATCGCAACCAGCTTTCCGGACAGGCTCGGCGAATTGTGGTGGGTGGCGCTCGAAACCGTGATTGCGAAGAACAGCCGGATCGGGATGGTGATCAACGGCAAGGACCAATATTTCGAAAGTTCAACCGTGCGCGAGAAGCGTGAACTTTATAATGCAATTTATGGCTATCTGCTAAGGATGCAGGATGAGGAAGACCTACGCCGCGCGGTGCGGGATCTCTGCGTGACCTACGGCATCGATAGCGCGTCCTTCTGCCGCGACATGTGCATGGATTGGTCCGAACTCGCGGAACTCGCCGCCGATCCGCTTTGCACCATCGGCGCGCATACGGTGAATCACATGATGCTCGCCAGGCTTTCGAACGATGCAACGGTCCGCGCGGAAATACAAATGAGCCGCTCGGTTTTGGAGGCGGCGCTCGGCAAACGCCCGCAGCATCTGGCTTACCCGTTTGGCGATCGGATATCGGCCGGTCACCGCGAATTTCGCATTGCGGCCGAGCTTGGCTTCAAGACGGCGGTAACGAGGCGATCTGGCGTCCTCTTCAAAGCACATCGCGATCACCTGACCGCGCTGCCTAGCATCCCGGTGAATGGCGAATTTCAGCAGCAACGATATCTGAAAGTGCTGATGTCCGGAGCGGGGACAGCCTTTTCGAATGGCTTCCGCCGCGTCATAGCCGCTTAGATCTTTCTTGCCAGCTACGCCCGGTCAGCCCGGGCCATCCAGCTTATGAGAGGCATCGCGGGCAGAACCCATCCAAGTCCGGCAACAATGTAATAAATCGCCGCCACAAAGCCGTTGATGTCGGTCAGCACGGATTGCGCAAGCGCCATTGCCAGCAGGCCCCACACCATGACGAGCAGGAGCAGGGCAATGGTACCGACGAATTTGCGCGCAGGGATGGACATCGGTGGTTCTTCGTCGCGCTCGGTTTGCGGACGCGCGGACATGACTATATGGTCCGCGCCACCTTCGGAAAGCAAGCACTCATGGCCGAGACAGCCAAAGCGTCAAAAATCGATCTGCGCCTCGTGCGGCTCTGGCTGTTCGCCGCGGCGGCCATGATCTTTTTGACCCTGATCGTCGGCGGCGCGACGCGGTTGACGGAGTCGGGGCTGTCCATCGTCGAATGGAAGCCGACTACGGTGTGCTGCCGCCGCTGTCGGAGAATGCATGGCAGACCGAATTCGCCAAATACCAGACGATCCCCCAATACCGGGAGCTCAACCGCGATATGAACCTGGACGATTTCAGGGTCATCTATTGGTGGGAATGGTCGCATCGCTTTCTGGCGCGCCGACCGGCGTTATTTTTCTTCTGCCATTCTTGTTTTTTCTCTGGCGAGGCGTCATTCCCGCGAACCTGCGCGCGCGCCTGTGGGTGATTTTTGGCGCCGGCGCCGCTCTCGGTGCGGTCGGCTGGTGGATGGTTTCGTCCGGTCTCACGCAGGGCGTCAGTGTTTCGCAATATCGGCTGGCATTCCATCTTACGCTCGCAAGTGCAATCTACGCGGCGGTCTTATGGACGGCCCAGCAATTGACAACGCAAGCCTACAGTGAGGTCCCGATGCGCGTCCGCGTCGGC
>JBKPLN010000747.1:0-2437 GCA_046731635.1 Pseudomonadota bacterium
GTACCGCACGACGATGTGCATTCGGAAGATCGGTGGGAGATGGCAAATCGTCTGTGATCACTCCTCCGTGCCCTTCTACATGGATGGTAGCTATCGCGCCGCGGTTGATCTCAGGCCTTAGGCCCGAAATGTGTTCGCGCGGCGACATAGAAAGATGCCAACTAACTCGCGACCCGCTCAACCGCGTCTTTCGCTCTGGCATGTGGCGGTTGGCGGTTCCAGCCGCCGATGCGCAGTGCCTCCCGGTGCGCGGCTCGGCGCAGACCGTCTGCCAGCGCCGGATCGTCTATACATTTCGGCGCCACGATGCCGCCGATGCACAAGGCGGCAAGGGCAAGTGCGCGCTCACGGCGTTGCGGCGCATCCAAGTCGTCCAGGAAAATGTCGATCAGTTTTTCCAATACCTCGCGATACGCGCCCTTTACTGCATCGCTGCCGCGCATGACATCCGATGGCAGCGCGATCAAGGGGCAACACGTCTCGCGATCGTCGAAATGGTCCCGGGAAAAGTAGGCGTCAACGACACGCTGGCTGCGCGTCTTGCGTACCATCCCCGGTCGCGACGCCTTGGGTTGCCAAGGTTTGGGAGCGTCGGCGCAAAGGAAGCGGCGGACAGCCTCGGCATATAGTTCGTCCTTGTGCCTAAAATGCCGATAGAACCCTCCTCGCGTCAGACCGGCATTCTCCATCACTTCATCGATCGAGACCTCGGAAAACCCCCTGTTGTTGAATAGACGCCTTGCGCTTTCGAGGATTTTATCGCGCGTGTTGCGCTTGTGCTTCAGCGAATAGGGCATGGCTTTCTCCTGCCAAGGTAACGATCGTACCGTCAAAAAGATGTTCTTGAACATCTTTTGCCGATCGGCTTGAGAGAGGTTTGAAACTTCGTCCGATGGTGCTGACCCCGGACTTGCGGCCCGAGAAACATGCTCGATTTCATCGGCTTGATCATCACGACGGCGTTGATGGTATTGGTCGTCAACACCCTGATCGTCTTTATTGATGCCTCGCGTGCCACCAAGGTTACACTAGCCGCCATCATTGGCATTTGGATTGGCCTAGCCGCCGCGGTGGCACAGGCGGGGTTGCTCTCGATCGCGCGACCAATCCCAGTGGTCGGCCTCTTCGTGGCCATTCCTCTTCTGGCGGCGGCACTCGCAGCGACATGGCCGGCGGCTCGTGAGGCAATGCTGAGCATCCCGATGCCGGTCATGGTTGCGCTCAACGTCGTGCGCGTGTTCGCCGTACTTTTTCTAATGCTGGCGGCGCAAGGGCGGCTCACCGGACCGTTCCCGCACAGTGCCGCGTGGGGTGACATTATTACGGGCATCGCTGCGGTGCCAGTGCTATGGCTCCTGAAGGATAACGGGGCGCGACACACCGTGGCAATCGGCGTCTGGAATCTATTCGGCGCCGCCGATCTTGTGCTGGCGATTGCCTTTGGTGTCACGTCGGCGGAAGGCTCGCCTTTACAGATCTTCCCCGCTCCTGGCTCGGAAGCGATGCAGCACGTGCCATGGTCGTTCGTCCCGACGGTGCTGGTTCCGATCTGGCTCATCCTGCACGCGATCATCGCCGTGCAGCTGCGCCGTACCAAATTGGGCCGAGCCGCGATGGCGGTCGCCTGACGTAAGGGGCCCACCTTAGCGACGGAGGGCTAAGCCTCGGCGGCAGGCGCGCAGCGGCCGATGCAGATCGGCTATTTTTGAATCGTTGCAAGAACCCTAGTCAGCGCACCCGCGAGCACGCATTATCGGGCCCTGCGATAAGAACTCAGGTTCACCATGAAACTGACGCTCCGGTCTGGCCTTTTCACCATCATTTTGATGTTCAGCTTCACTCACACCGTGGCCGCGGGGCCATTAGAGGATGCTGATGCTGCGGTTAAGAAACGCGACTACGCGACGGCTGTGCGGATTATTCGTCCACTCGCCGAACAGGGCGATGCCAGAGCCCAGTACACGCTCGGGGTCTTTTACGACAACGGTCTTGGCGTGCCGCAGGACCGTGTGACCTCCTATATGTGGTTTGACTTGTCGGCGGCCCAGGGCAAAGAGGGTGCGGCAGCCTTTCGCGATCTTATTGCACGACGCATGACCCCGGCGCAGATAGCTGAGGCGCAGAAACTCGCGCGCGAGCGGAAGTCAGCTGCGCGGCCGACCCGATAGGTCCTGGGAAGGCTGCCCCGCGGTCAAACCTGCCGCATTCGAAACGGATTGAGAACATTGCGCCGCGGTGGCATTCGGGTAGCAATTTGTTCCCGACGTGCAAAGAGTTCCGGAATGCCGGGTTAGCTCAGTGGTAGAGCAGCGGTTTTGTAATTCGCTTTCAGCCGTCCCCACAGATCCTAGCGCATCCCGCCGAGTTTGATTTGATTGGCAAATTCGCCGTTACCGTTCCATCCACTCCCATCATTCCCCTCCCCGTTACCGATTGT
>JBKPLN010000748.1:0-3798 GCA_046731635.1 Pseudomonadota bacterium
ATTGTTGGGAGAGCGCATGCTCGTGAAGGTCAATTTATGGTTACGCCCATGGTTCCGGCATCGGCGCGGTTCCCTTGCTGCGGTCAGGATGAGGGTTGCAGGGCGGTTTGCGGGAGGCTACATGGCGGAACAATTCGAGCCAGGGAAGAATCGATGCGCGCAGAAACTCAGAGCCTTGTCGAGGAAATCAAGCAGTCCGTGCGACTGCTGAGGAGGCATCTTTGACGTCGATGCTGCGACCCGGCGCCTTGCTGAACTGAACAAGGAATCCGAGGATCCCAATCTTTGGAACGACCAGCAGCGCGCGCAACGCGTCATGCGGGAGCGTGACGCGCTTGATGACCAGCTCAAGGCGATCGGCCGGATCGAGCAGGAACTTGAAGACCAGCTGACATTGATCGAGCTTGGCGAGGCAGAAAAGCATGAAGGCACGATCGCTGAGGCAGAGGCCGCGCTTAAACGGCTAAAGGTCGAGGTCGCCCGGCGCGAACTCGAGGCACTTCTGTCGGGCGAAGCCGATCCCAACGATTGCTATCTTGAAGTGCACGCCGGCGCAGGCGGGACAGAGAGCCAGGACTGGGCCAGCATGCTCATGCGCATGTACGTTCGCTGGGCCGAGGCGCACGGCTACAAGGTGGAGTGGATCGAGGAAACGGAAGGCGAGGGGGCCGGAATCAAATCGGCCACAGTCGTCGTCAAAGGTCACAATGCCTATGGATGGCTGAAGAGCGAGAATGGCGTGCATCGCCTCGTGCGCATTTCGCCTTTCGACGCCAACGCGCGACGCCACACCTCATTTGCCAGCGTGACCGTCTATCCGGTGGTCGATGACCGCATCAAGATCGATATCAAGGACAGCGACGTGCGGACCGATGTCATGCGGTCGGGCGGTGCCGGCGGCCAGCACGTCAACAAGACCGAGTCGGCTGTGCGCCTCACGCATATTCCGACAAACATAGTCGTGAAATGCCAGAGCGACCGTTCCCAACATCGCAATCGCTCGATGGCCTGGGACATGCTTCGTGCAAAGTTGTTCGAAATCGAAATAAAAAAGCGCGAGGAGAAGGCGGCCGCCGAGCAGGCCGCCAAGACCGACATCGGTTGGGGCCATCAAATCCGGTCGTACGTGTTGCAGCCCTACCAGATGGTAAAGGACCTGCGCACGGGTGTTTCGACATCGAATACAGCCGGCGTGCTCGATGGCGATCTCGATGAATTCATGCAAGCAGCGCTTGCGCAAAAAGCTTTCGGGGGCGCGCCTGAACAGGTCGAAGATGTGGACTAGCTAGACGTCGCCCAGCCTTAATCCTGCGCGCAGAAATTTTTGCGGATCGACCGCCTCGCCGTTGACCCGAGTCTCATAGTGAAGGTGTGGACCGGTCGAGCGGCCGGTTGATCCAATCCTGCCCACGATTTCGCCGCGCTTCACGATCCGGAGGCGCGACGAAGATCACGGTGTCGCTGATGGGGCGAACCCGCGCAGGTTTCTCCGCCGGAATGGTCGCCGCTGGTGCAGTGCGCGCAGGTTTGATGGTGCCGGTGGTCGATGGATCGCCGCTGAGTGCCGCGGTACGTTGTTCAAGCGTTGCCTGCCGTTGAAGCAGTGTGTTGAGTTTTTTCTCGAACTGCTCCTGATCGAGGAGTTGGCGACTCATGATGCGATCGACTTGGGCGCGCAGTTCGGCAATGCGGTCCTCATATGCGAATTGCATCTCGGTTTGCCGCCCGATCAATCGGGTCAGGACATTGTCCCGAAAAGCAAAGTAGGTGCCGGTCGCAATTGACCAAACCGCCATGATCACTAGAGCGCCGACAACAATCCAGAAGGCCACCGGCCCAATCCGGATTTGATACCCACCATGCGCAAGCGTGTAGCCGTTGTGTGTCCGCTGCAGGTGGCGCGAGATAGCGGCGGCTGACCGCGCCTTTGGCTCCGCCTGGCGAACTCCCTCGACGGCTGGATAATATTGAGGGGACGAATACGACATCGACGCTCCGCGGCCCTGGCCGCTGTCGAGCCATAGGTCCAGCGCATCGATATCAGTCGGATATAGTTAAGAAACCTGTAATCCCGATGGGGTATTGATGTCGTTCATCGGTCACTGCAGTGAATTAGAGTTCGCGGGCAGCAGCCAGCACCTCTTCCGCGTGGCCCGCGACGCTGACTTTCGGCCAGATCCGCACAATCCGGCCGGCCCCATCGATCAGAAAGGTCTTACGGATGACGCCCATGAATTTGCGCCCGTACATCGATTTCTCTCCCCAGGCGCCATAGGCTCCCAGCATCTTTCTGGTTTCGTCCGATCCAAGGGCAATGGTGAGCTTATGCTTCGACTTGAACTTGTCTTGGGCTGTTACGGGGTCGGCCGAAACCCCGAGGATTGCGGTTCCGGCCTTGGCAAAATCGCCGCGCAGGCGTGAGAATGCTATCGCCTCCTTGGTGCAGCCGGGAGTATCGGCTTTTGGATAGAAATAAAGGACGAGATTGCTGCCCTTGAAATCCTTGAGCGAGACCTTGCTGCCGCCGTCGCCGGGCAGCGTAAAAGGCGGCGCTTTCGCGCCTGCAGCGAGTTCTCGCGCCATATGCCTTCCTTTCGTCGCTTTCGAGCGGTCATGTCGGGCATGCCATTTGCGTGGGAGGGGCGCAACGGGTTCCGCATATTTGTGCCGTGAGCTGCGCCCGGGATTAGTCCGCCCACCGGAAACTTGCGCGTGCATCGCCAGACAAAGGGCGCAACCTATATTATGACGGGGAGCGAGCACGAACACGGGCACCGCGCCCACGCTTTCGCCGCGGGTCATGCGCCGCACCGACGTCGAATGAAGCCTCGATTTGCTCGATGGCATCGACATTGGACCGGTCTGTGGGCCCAGCGGTGGACTGGCCTTTCGTCTCAAAGTTGGATCGATCGATGGCCCCGAGGGTGGACCGGCCTGTGGCCGCGAAAGTGGACGGGCCTGCGGCTCTGGACATTCAAGTTTTTTCGCTCGCGGCTTGCGTTGCGGCTGCTCATTGGCTCGGCCGCCTGCTTTGCCATCGCAACTCTCGCGGCACTTGGCCTCTGGTGGCGATTATCCAGCGGCCCGATCGAGCTCGACCTGGCGACGCCATGGTTGAAAGCGGCGATCGAGGAAAATTTCGGGGGTAGCCACACCGTCGCCGTTGGCGGCACTCAGCTCGAGCGCGACGAGAGAGGGCGCACCTCATTGCGCTTGCGAGACATCGTTGTTCGCGATGCGGACGGCACGGTTGTGGCAAGCGCGCCGAAGGCCGAAGTCGGCCTCTCGGGCAGAAGTCTTATAGTGGGTCGATTGCGCGCCCAGAGCCTCAACCTCGTGGGCGCGGAAATGTCGGTTCGGATCGAGGCTGACGGCCGCCTCACTGTATTTGCCGGCGCCGACAATCGGCCGATCGCAACCGCGGGGCCAGCGGCCCCGCCTTCAAGCTCAAGGGGGCCGACTTCTGCCGTCGATCCCCAAACTGACGTACGCCCCGAGTTTGAAAGCCTCGCCGGCATCCTGTCCAAGATCGATGCCGTGGGAGAGAGCGGCCTTGACGGCCACGATCTGCGTGAGCTGGGTCTAAAGAACGGCAACCTGGTTGTCGATGATCGGCGCAATGGCAAGCAGTGGAAGTTCGAAGGCATCAATGTGAGCCTGACGCGGCCCCGACAAGGCGGCGTTGTTTTTCGACTTGAGTCCGAGACGCCGGAGCGTCCTTGGGTACTAAGCGCGGCAATGCGCCCGCTTGCCGATGGAGTACGCGCGGTCGGCATCGAGGCGCGCAGGGTTTCCACG